>CATLEX010000041.1 GCA_949927455.1 uncultured Clostridia bacterium | reverse complement strand
TCAACAGGAGCGAGCAACGAGATTGAGGTGGCAACTGGAATTGCAAAAGATATGTTAACAGTTTATGGAATGGATGATAAGTTAGGACCAATTTCATTAAAAGTAAATGATCCTTATGAACTTCAGATTTTTGGGGAGAAAGTCATTGATGAAGTGGGAAATCAAATTCAAGTTTTGATTGAAAATGCTTATACAACAGCACAACAAATTTTGTCAAAAAATATGGATATTTTGGATAAAGTGGCAGCTAGTTTGCTAGAAAAAGAAAAAATATCAAGTGAGGAATTTGAGGAATTTTTTAAGTAGATATTGATAAAGGGGAGAGAAGGTGATTCTTTCCTTTCTTAAGTTGTTGACATGAAGTAAAATGATAAGATATAATGAAACAAAGGAGCAAGTTATGAGATTAGATAAATTTTTAAAAATAAGTCGAGTGATAAAGCGTAGGACAGTAGCAAATGAGGCTGCGGATATGGGAAGAATTGCAGTCAATCGGAAAAACAGTAAAACCAAGTTATGATGTAAAAGTTGGAGATATTATTGAAATTAAATTTGGAGACAAAGTTTCCAAATTTGAAATTTTAAATGTACCTGAAAAAGTAGGAAAAGATTTAGGAGAATTGATTAAAATTTTGTAAAAAATCAAAAAAGCAAATACTTTTAAAGTATTTGCTTTTTATAATTTCTACTGAGCCAAAATTTCGTGACCTTTTCGGAAAGGTAAAAGATTGGTAAGTTCTTTTGACTTTTTCAATTGTTTTTGAGCTTGCTGCTGAGCGACTTGCTTTGCATGACGTTCTGCCATTGTTTCTGAGATTGCTTTTTGATAGGTAAAATGTGTATCTTGCGCAATTTTTTGCCAGTTATAATCTTTTTTGACTTTGCTAATCGCATTTTTAGTAACAGTTTCACATAATTTTTTGTCAAATAATAACGTCAAAATTGAATCAGCAAGTGAATTTGGATTTCCTGCGTAACTTTTCATTCCATTAATACCATGATCAACAATTTCATTTAAACCGCCAATGTCAGAAACAACAACAGGTGTACCAGAAAGCATTCCTTCTAAAGCAACGATTCCAAAAGGTTCATATGTACTAGGGAATACAGCAACATCAGCACATTTGTAGATTTTTTGGACATTTTTTGAATTCATATAACCCGCAAAATAAACTTTGTTTCCTAAACCTAAGCTATTTGCTTGATTACGAAGTTCGTCAATCATACCACCTTTTCCACAAATAATTAATTTGCTATCATGATAATGCTGCAGAACTTTTGGCATTGCAGCAATCAAATTTTGAATTCCTTTTTCGTAAACCAAACGTCCCATAAACAAAATAATTTTTTCATTATCCATGGCATACTTACGTCTAAAATCATAATCACGTTCTATATCATTAAATAAATTAATATTGACACCATTTGGAACCACATTAATTTTTTCATAAGGTAAACCAAAAAGCCTTTGTAATTCGTTTTTCATATAATTACTATTGACAATTACTTCAGAAGATTCGAAAGTGAGCATCCATTCTGTATCATTAATATATTTTTGTGTTTCTCCATTAATACCACTATTTCTACCAGCTTCAGTTGCATGGATAGTAGAGACTAAGGGAATTCCATTTGCAGTTTTAAGTGTTTTAGCACTATAAGCAACTAGCCAATCATGAGCATGCACAACATCAAATTTTTCTCCTTTAGCGATTAATTCCTGTGCTTTTGCCACCATATTAAAATTTAATTGCATAATCCAATCAATGAAGTTGTTTGGATGAATCATAAAGTTGTCAACTCTGTGAACTTGTACACCTTTGTCATTTTCAAAATAAGGAATGTCGCCATCACGATATGTTACAACCGTTACCTCGTGACCATCTTGATATAGTCGATGAGACAAGTCATGCACAACTTTTGCAAGACCTCCTACAACTCTTGGTGGATATTCCCATGATAGCATTAAAATTTTCATATTTTTGTGCTCCTTTCAAAATTTCATTTGTATTTGTTCTGTATTTTCGAACGATTTTGTCAAGTTTTTTCTTTTATTATTATTGTATAAAAAAACGTTGAAAAAGTAAACATTTTTTAACAAAAAAATAAAAAATTTTTTGTTAAAAAACAAAAATAGACTTTTTTTCAAAAAGTTGTTGTTTTGTATTGATTTTTTTATTATTATTAGATACAATATATATTAATTGTTTAGAAACGTGAAAATGGATTTTTAAGCACTACAAAGGAGGATTGAAATGGCAAAAAATACAGAAGAAATACGAAAAAAAGAAATGACTCAAAAAACTAACTCAAAAGCGAAACCAACCAAAAAAGAAGTGGTCAATAAAAAAGTAAATACAACTAAAAAAGTGGAAAACAAAAGCGTGCAAAATAAGGTAATTGAAAATATTAAAAATTTTATTACTAAAATTGCAGGAATGCAAGAAAAAGTGCGTCAAGATGAAGAAAAGGAAAAATTGGAAAAAATAGAGCAAAAAGAAGCACTAAAAAAACAAGAAAAAATAGAAAATGCACCAAAATATCTTTTAGAATATTATGATTTGCCATTTCGTTATAATGAAACAATTGTGAAAATTTTAGCTCAAACACCAAAACGATTATTTGTGTATTGGGATGTTTCAGACAAAGATAAAACCACTTATTTGAAAGCATTTGGTGAACACTTTTTTGAAGATACGTATCCTGTTTTATTAGTGCATAACGAAAATAAAAATTATACAAGAGAAGTGATGATAAATGATTTTGCAAATAGTTGGTATTTAGATATTTCAGATCCTCGTGATGTATATACGATTCAGCTCGGAAGAAAGTTCAAGTCCTATGTGAAACCACAAATCAATCCAGATGTAGAAGAAACGAGTATTAACTTAAAAAATGACTATTTAATGATTGCTAATTCTAATCCATTAGAAGTTCCCAATGATCATATGCTATTTGAAGAATTTAAACCATATGTTAAATATCGAAATATAAAAACATATCAAGAAGAAACAAAAGACTTAAGCAAAACGATATTTCAAAATGAATTGCAAAAAATTTATGAAAAATTATATGAGCATGGAGTGGACGGCAAAAAATTTGATTTGCGTAATCCATCTTCTATGGGAACAAGTAGCAGTATTGCGAAATAAGGAGATTTTATGAAAAATGTAAAAGGTTATGTTAGTTTCATATTACATGCACATCTTCCCTATATTCATCACCCAGAAAGTGAAGATTATTTAGAGGAAGAATGGCTGTTTGAAGCTATTTCAGAAACATATATACCATTATTGTTGAACTTTCAAAAACTAGAAGAAGAAGGTGTAAAGTTTCGTTTAACAATGACAATGACACCGCCACTTTTGAACATGCTTGACAATCAATTATTGCAAAATCGTTATATTAAATATTTGAAAAAGCATATTGAATTATGTGAAAAAGAAGTTGTTAGGACAAAATTTGACGAACGTTTAAATCGCCTGTCACAGTATTATTTAGACCGTTACACAAATGATTTACATGTTTTTCAAGATGTATATGAGTGCAATATTATTCAAGGTTTTAAGCATTTTCAGGATAGCGGTTTTTTGGAAATTATTACATGTGGTGCTACACATGGCTATTTTCCAATTCTGTATGTCAATGAAAAAACAGTTCGTGCGCAAATTGGAGTTGGTGTGCAAACTTATGAAAAGTTTTTTGGCAGAAAACCACGTGGAATTTGGCTTCCAGAATGTGGTTATGTGCCAGAAGCAGACAAGTATTTGCGTGAATTTGGAATTGAGTTTATTATTACAGAAACACATGGTGTTTTGTATGCCAATCCGACGCCAATTTATGGTACTTATGCTCCCATAGTTTCACCAAACAATGTAGTTGCATTTGCACGTGACTTAGAATCGTCAAGGCAAGTATGGAGCTCAATTTCAGGTTATCCAGGAGATTTTAATTACCGTGAATTTTATCGTGATATTGGTTATGAGGCAGATTATGATTACATCAAACCATACATAGCAAGCAATGGTGTACGTGTAAATACTGGAATTAAATATCATAGAATTACAGGAAAAACAGACCAAAAGGATTATTATGATGTACAATGGGCGAAAGATTCGGCAGAAAAACAAGCAGGTCATTTTATGGATTGCAGAACCAAACAAATTGAAAGTTTGGCAAGTTATATGGATGTTCCCCCAATTATTACGTGCCCTTATGATGCAGAATTGTATGGTCATTGGTGGTATGAAGGACCGTATTGGTTGTATATTTTGTTTAAAAAAATTTATTATGATGAATGTAATTTTGAACTTATTACCCCAAGTGATTATATGGATAGACATCCCAATATTCAGGTATCTACACCATGTCGTTCAAGTTGGGGCGCCAATGGTTATAGCGAAGTTTGGTTAAATGAAACTAATGATTATGCACATCGACATTTGCATAAAGCAGGAGACCGCATGTGTGAACTTGCGTATTTGTATCCAAATGAAGGGGATACACTTCGCCGTCAGGCATTAAATCAGTGTGCGAGAGAATTGTTGCTAGCACAAAGTAGTGATTGGTTGTTTATTATTACGAATGGAACGATGGTAGAATATGCACATAAGGCGATTAAAGAGCATATTGGTAGGTTTACAAAATTGTATTATCAAATTAAAAAAGATAAAATTGATGCACAATTTTTGTTAGATGTGTTTGAAAAAGATGATATTTTTCCAGAGATTGATTACATGATTTATTATTAGAAAGGATATGGACTATGGAAGTTTATGATAATGCGAATTGTTTGGCAAAAGCAATTAAGAATTCAAAAGAATATCAAGAGTATAAGGCTTTGAAACAAGAATTATTTGTGGATTTAACACTAAAACAACAAGTAGAAGAATTTGAGAAAATTCGTTATGAAGAACAACTTTTGGCTATGCAAGGTGAGAAGCAAAGTGAAGAAAAAATGGAAAAATTGAAGGAGTTGTACAAAATTTTAGTACAAAATCCAAAAGTCAAAGATTATTTTGATAAAGAAGTGCGTTTTAATGTAATGATTGCAGATGTCAATAAAATTATTGGTGAAGCCATTAAGGATGTATTGAGCTAAGCGAAAAATGGAGGCATAAAAAATGCAAGTTTTAGAGAAATGTACTTTGTGCCCACATGAGTGCAAAGTTAATCGAACTAAAGGGAACTTACGGAAGATGCAAATCAGATGACAAGATAAAAATATCTTTAGCTGATTTGCATTTTTTTGAGGAGCCTTGTATTAGTGGGACTTGCGGTTCTGGTACAGTCTTTTTTACGGGTTGCAATATGGAGTGTCAGTTTTGTCAGAATTATGAAATTAGTCAAATGAGGAAAGGTAGAGTTGTAAAAACTGGAGAATTAGCAAATGAATTTTTAAAATTACAAAAAAGAGGTGCTCATAATATTAATTTGGTAACGGGTTGTATTTATGTTCCGCAAATTGTGGAGAGTTTGAGAATGGCGAAAGCAAATGGCTTAACCATTCCAATTGTATATAATTCAAGTGGTTATGAGAAAGTGAAAACGCTTCAAATGCTTAGTGGTTATGTGGATGTGTATTTGCCAGATTTGAAATATTATTATGATGATTTGGCAAAGGATTTGTCTGGAATTTCAAATTATTTTGAAGTGGCGACAAAGGCAATCAAAGAAATGGAAAGACAAGTAGGAAGTCCAAAGTTTGATGAAGAGGGAATGATAAAAAAAGGTCTTATCATTAGGCATTTGGTTTTGCCAAATCATTTGCAAAATACGAAACAGGTTTTGAAGTGGATTAGAAAAAATGTAAATTCAGATATGTATGTAAGCATAATGGCACAATATTTTCCAGAGTATCGAGCATTGGAAAGAGAGGATATCAATCGAAAATTGACGAAAGAGGAATATGAAGAAATTATGAATTTTGTGCAAGAATGTGGTTTTCAGAAAGGTTATTTTCAGAACTTAGAGGAAAATGAAAAACAGTATGTTCCAAAGTGGGAAAAGTAATAGGGATTTTTTTGAAAAAATATATACAAAAAATTTTTTTAATGATATAATAACAACGTAATGTTATACTGGAGATAAAAGGAGAAAATTATGGGGAATATTGTTCTATTAGATGATTTAACAATTAATAAAATAGCAGCTGGAGAAGTGATAGAAAGACCTGCTTCTGTGGTAAAAGAAATGGTGGAAAATTCTATTGATGCAGGAGCTAAAAATATAACAGTTGAAATTAAAAATGGTGGAATTTCTTTTATTAAAATTACAGATAATGGTTCAGGAATTTCGGAAGATGATATGGAAATGGCTTTTGAAAGGCATGCAACTAGCAAAATTAGAAAAGCGGTAGATTTGGAAACAGTGACGACAATGGGTTTTCGTGGTGAAGCTTTGGCGAGTATTGCAGCAATTGCTAACGTTGAGATGGTTTCCAAAAAAGAAGGAGAAGAAATTGGACATAAAATTGTGGTAGAGGGTGGAAAAATTTTAGAGAAAGCAGAAATTGGTTGTCCAGTTGGAACAACGATTACAGTTCGTAATTTGTTTTTTAATACACCAGTACGTTATAAATTTTTGAAAAAGGATTATACAGAAGGTGGCTACATAGAAGACAATGTAAGACGAATTGCTTTGGTTAACAAAGATATTTCCATTAAGCTGATTAGTTCTGGAAAAACCATTCTTCAAACAAATGGTAGTGGTGATTTTAAAAACATCATTTACAGTATTTATGGAAAAGATATTGCAAATGGTATTATGGAAGTGGAATATGTTTATGAAGATATTAAAGTTAGTGGAGTAGTTGGAAAGCCAGAGATTGCAAGAGCAAATCGTCAAAATCAGATATTTTTTGTAAATGGTAGATATGTGAAAGATAAAAATTTGACAGCAGCTGTTGACCAAGCCTATAAAGGCATGATTCCAATTGGAAAATTTGGTTTTGTGATTTTGAATTTAGAAATGAATCCACAAAAATTAGATGTCAATGTACATCCTGCAAAACTTGAAGTTCGTTTTCAAGACGAAAATACTGTATTTAAAGCAGTATATCATGCGATAAAAGCCGGATTTGGCAAATCAGAATTAGTGGAAAATATAGAAAGACCAATTGAAATTGAAGCCAAAAGAGAAGAGCCAAAAGATGAGGGACCTAAGTTAGAAATTAAAGAAGGTATGACTATTGAGGAAAGAATTCAAGCTATTAATTCATTGATTTCGCAAATAACACCTGAAAAAACTATGCAAACAGGTGCCAAATTGGAAATACCTCAAATGACCTCTGAAAATAAATTAGAAGATTTATATAAAACAGGTTCGATTGCAGATAAGGTAGAAGAGAAAAAAGAGAGAGAATACGATGAAGCTGGACGAGCTATTGAATTTGGTAATACAAGAATTTCAAGTAATACACAAGAAATTAATGTAGTGGAAGTAAAAGAAGTAATAACACAAAGTGAACCTGTTAAGGTATTGGAAAATCAAGATACAATACAAATGGAAAAAGAACCAGCGGAAATAGCTCAAGAAGATACACAACAGGAGACGAAAAAGGACGAAACAATTGTGCTATCAGTAGAGAAAACAGATGCTGAAATAAAAATGGCAGAAGAGAAAAAAGATGAGTTTATTACTAATGTGGTTGATAAATTGTTAGAGGCAAAATTAAAAGAAGAAGATAGTACAGAAATTATTGATACCACAAAAGTGAAGGAAGCATTAAAAGAAATTCCAGAAATTACACCTGAATTTGAAGAAATGTATAAAAAGGCATTTGGAATTGAAGTCAATGCTAATCGAAAAAATGAAGCGAAAAAAGAAGATAAAAGTGAAAAGTTAGATGTGGCGCAAGTGGAATATGCGGAAGCTTTAAATGAAAGTTTGTTTGAAAACTCGGAAGAATATCATAATATTCCATATCAGTTTATTGGAATTGCTTTTTCTACTTATATTATGATAGAAATGAAAGAGGAATTGTATATGATTGATCAACATGCAGCTCATGAAAGAATTTTATACGAAAAAGTAAAAGCTAATTATTATAGAGAAGAAGAAAAAGATTCCCAACTTTTGTTGCTTCCTGATATTGTACAACTAACGAATAAAGAAATGGATATTGCAGAAGAAAATATAGAAATGTTTGCCAAAGCAGGTTTTGTATTTGAAGAATTTGGGGATAATACAATTAAGGTAACGCAAGTGCCAAGTATGTGTGAAAATTTGAATACAAAACAATTATTTTTGGAACTATTGGACGAAATAGATACAGTTGCAGTTACTGCAACACAAGAAAAAGAAGATAAATTTATTGCAACAGTAGCGTGTAAAGCAGCTGTTAAAGCCCATATGAAATTGGATTTACAAGAAGTAGATAGCTTAATGCAAGAATTATTGCAATTGCCAAATCCATTTACATGTCCACATGGACGACCAACTGCTATTAAAATGACGAAATATGATTTAGAGCGTAAATTTGCTCGAAAATAGAGGTATTTAAAGTTAATTTGGAGGAGAAAAATGAAACCAAAAGTGATTGTAATAGCAGGACCAACAGCTTCTGGAAAAACAGCGTTATCTATAGAACTTGCAAAAAAAGTAGATGGCGAAATTATATCAAGTGATTCGATGCAAATATATCAGGATATGAATATTGGAACTGCAAAAGTGACAAAGGAAGAAATGCAAGGTATTAAACATTATTTAGTGGATTTTGTGTCTCCTGAAAAAAGATATTCGGTTTCTGATTTTAAGCAAGATTGTGAGATGGCGATTAAAGAAATTTTGCAAAAAGGAAAAGTTCCAATTATAGTTGGTGGAACTGGCTTGTATGTGGATTCTGTTGTATATGGAATTACATATCCAGATATGGAATTTGACCAAGAATATCGTGATTTATTAATGAAAAGGGCAGAGACGGAAGAAGGTTTGAGAGAATTATTTGAAAAAGCTAAGATGATTGATGAAGAGGCAATTCAAAAGATAAGTCCAAATGACAAAAAAAGGATTATTCGTATTTTAGAAATTTATAAGGCAACTGGAGAAAATAAAACACAACAGGAGATTTTATCAAGAAAAAATGAGGTGGAATATGATTTTAAAGTTTTTGCTTTGAACATGGAAAGAGAAAAGCTGTATGAGAGAATTAATCGACGTGTGGATTTGATGTTGGAGCAAGGTTTGGTGAAAGAGGTCCAAGATTTGAAGAAAAAATATCAATGTTTTCCAACAGCAATGCAAGGTTTGGGATATAAAGAAGTTGTTGAATATTTAGAGGAAAAATGTACATTTGAAGAAATGGTAGAAAAAATTAAACAAGAAACGAGAAGATATGCAAAAAGACAACTAACATGGTTTCGTAAGAATAAAGAAACGATTTGGCTTGCAGCAGAACATGGAATACAAGATAATATTGCTATTATTTTGGAGGAATATAGAAATTGAAGGATGAGGAAAACAAATTAGGTTTTTTTAAGATAATCATAATGATAATTGTTTTAGCTTTTTTGATTGTTATTGTTCAAAAAGGCGTCGAACTTTTGCAAAATATAGCACAGATTTGTGTTGTAGAACAAGGTTCTTTAAAATTTGAAGAAAGTGCAGAAGGTTATATTTTAAGAGATGAAATAGTATTACAAGGTGAAAATTATAAAAATGGAATGGTTCAGCTTGTTTCAGAAGGACAAAGAATTGCAAAAAATAGTCCCGCTTTTCGATATTATTCAAACGGAGAAGAGGAAATTTTACGAAAAATAGCTAATTTAGATGATGAGATCAATGCTGAAATTGAAAGTAGTGGCTTGATGATTTGGTCAACTGATATTACAAATTTAGAAAACCAAATTGAAAAAGTAGTGGATTCGATTTATGATTTGAACAATTTAGAAGAAATTCAAGATAAATTGGCGTTACTGGATACGTATGTTTCTAAAAAGACGAAAATAACTGGAAATTTGAGCCCTGCTGATTCACATGTGAAATCACTGATTGAACAAAGAAATTCGTTAGAAAGTAGTTTAAGTAATAGTTCAGAAACGATGACTTCTCCTATTTCTGGAATGATTTCTTATCGTGTGGATGGATTAGAAGAAATTTTGGGAGTGAAAGATTTTAGTTATTTGAGCACAGAACTTTTAAAATCATTAGATACGAAATCAAGCAGTATGATTGCGACAAGTACAGAAAAAGGAAAAGTAGTTAATAATTTTGAATGTTATATTGCTTGTCCCATGAATACAGAAAAAGCGTCAACTGCTAAAGTTCGGAGATAAAGTGGTTTTGCGAATTTCGGAAGCAAATCAAGTGGATGCAATAATTGAATATATTGTGCAAGAAGAAGGAGATAATAGAGTGATTGTATTTAAAATCACGGAAAATGTAGAGGATTTGACCCAGTATAGAGAAATTTATGTAGATGTGATTTGGTGGAGTTATAGTGGACTTAAAATTAGTAACTCAGCAATTTTAGAAGAAAATGATTTGAGTTATATTGAAAGGAGCAAAGCTGGATTTAGTGATAAAATTTATGTAAAAATTTTGCGACAAAATGATACATATTCTATTATCGAAAATTATACGAATGAAGAATTAGCAGAGTTAGGTTTTGATAGTGAATATATTGCAAAACGTGCAAAATTGAATGTTTATGACGAAATTTTGCTGCATTAAAAAAGAAATATAAAGCGACAAAATGTTACAAAAATATTACAAAAAAACTTAAATATTACAAAAATGTTAAGTTTGTGTTACATTGGTTAAAATTGCCAAAAAGGTATTGACAATCGGGTTAAAAAGTAAGATACTATATGTATGTTATAACACGAAGGAAAAATATATAGGAGGTTTGAAAAAGTGTCAGGAACAGCGATTAAGAAAATTATGAATTATTTTTGGGGAGAAGAAGATCAAGCAGAAGAATATGATGAAGAATACGATAACACAGAATATGATTATGTAGAAGATGAAGAAGAAAATGAAGGAAAAATAAGTTTGTTTAGTAGAAATAAAGTTGTGCCAATGCCTAAAGCGCAACAAATTAAAATGCAAATTTCTAAGCCAACTACTTTTGAACAAGCTAATGAAATTATTGCACAATTAAAAAATAAAAATTCTGTTGTTATTAATTTAGAATACGTTAGCAAAGAAGTTGGAAGAAGAATTGTTGATGTAGTAAGTGGAGCTGTAAAAGCTCTAGATGGCAACATGGAAAAGGTGTCTAATTCTATATTTGTTATCGCCCCATATAATTATGATATAGAAAATCAATTTTCAAAAGAGAAGTTAGACAGTAAATTTTCAGGATTTGGGATTAAATAATAAAGTTAGGAGGACAGGTATATGTTGACACCTTTAGATATTGAAAACAAAAAGTTTACTAGAACGCTTAAAGGATATAATGTAGATGAAGTTGATGATTTTTTAGATCAGCTAACTTTAGAATACGAAAAACTTTATAAAGAAAATGCCGAGTTTAAAAGTAAGTTTGATGAACAACAAAAAGAAATTGAACGCTTTAAAACCGTAGAACGTACTTTGCAAAATACTTTAGTTATGGCCCAAACAACTGCAGAAGATATTAAAAATATGGCACAAAAACAAGCCGATCAAATTATAAATGAGGCAAAATTAGAAGCACAAAAAATGGTTGAAAATGTCAATAAAGATGAAGTGGAAGTTCGTAGAAAAACAGAAGACTTAAAAAAACAGTTTGAAGTATACAAAGCAAAAATGGAAGCATTGCTAATTTCACAATTAGAATTATTGCAAGATAAACATGAAAATGATGAAGAATAAAAAATACATTTAAGGGGCGAATAATAAATTCGTTCTTTTTATTTTTTCTAGATAGTTAATATTTTGTTGAAAATATTAACTAATTTGTTACAATGTTGTAATTATTTTTTTACAATTTCGCAACAATATTAAGTCTTTATTACATTTTCATAAATTCTATTGACATTTTAAAAAAATAGAATAAAATGTAAATAGTAAAATGAAACTATGATATTAGAGGAAAATATGAGGATAATTAGTGGAAAACATAAGGGGATGAAATTGTATACATTAGAGGGAATTGATACAAGACCAACATTGGATAGAGTAAAGGAACCACTATTTAGTATATTAAATTTTGATTTGCCAGATGCGACAGTTTTGGATTTATTTGCAGGAAGTGGAGCGTTAGGTTTAGAAGCTTTAAGTCGAGGAGCAAAAGAAGTTGTCTTATGTGATTATTCTAGCAAAGCTATCCACATAATTGAACAAAATGTGGATAAAATGAAGGAACGAGATAATGTAAAGTTATTGCAAAAAGATTATAAAATGGCTTTAAAAATGCTAAAAGACGAAGAAAAGAAGTTTGATATTATATTTTTGGATCCACCATATGCGACTAATTTTGTGGAAAAAGCAGCAGAATATATAGCACAATATGATTTATTAAAAGAAAATGGAACAATTGTGATAGAAACGGATCGAAAAGAAGATGTGAAAACAGATATCAATCAATTAGAATTATTCGATATATATGATGAAAGAAAGTATGGGAGAGCAAATCTCATTTTTGTGAAACGAAGGAAATAAAGCATAAGTTACTTTAGAAAGGATATTTTAAGTATGGAGATTTACGCATTATTGGAGAGTTTAGAGGATAGTTTAGAAAATGGTAGAAAAATTCCATTTTCAGAAAATTGTATTGTAAATAAAGCTGAATTATTAAAACTAGTGCAAGAAATGTATCTAAACATACCAGAAGAATTAAAGCAGGCAAAGTGGATTAAAGAGGAAAGAGAAAGAATTATTGCAGAAGCGCAAAAAGATGCGGAAGATATTGTAAAAGAAGCGGAAAACAGAATTATTTCTATGATTGATGAGCATGAAATCACAAAACAAGCTTGTAAGAAAAGAGATGAGATTATTGCTAATGCCAATGAAATGCATAGAGAATATAAAAGAGATGCCAATAATTATGCAGATAGTAAATTAGCAGATGTAGAACAAAAAATGATAGAATTAGGAAATACACTAAATAATGTTGAAGATATTATCAAAACTACTCTAGAGACAATACAAAATGATCGAAAAGAACTAAAATAAGTTTAATTTATTCTGTAGGTCTACCTGCAGAATAAATTTTAGGAGGATGTAAAAAATGGGAAAAAAGCGTAGAAAATCATCAAATACAACACGTAATGTAAAAAAGAAAAAAAGTAGTAATATAGATTTAGCTGTAATCGGAACGCTTGTTGCAGGAATTTTACTTACTATTTTAATTTATGCTGAAACAGGAACTTTAGGTGAAATTTTAAGTCCTGTTTTAGGAGGCGTTATTGGAATTATTAAATATGTTGTGCCGCTAGGAATTATTGGGATTGCGATTTGTCTTGCTAAAAATGATAAAGATTATCTTTTCTCAAAAATTTGTCAATATGTGGTATTTTTGTCGTGTATTGCGGCTATGATGTCTATTTTTCAAGTGTCTAAAGGAAATTTGAATACCGATATGGAATTTAGTGAAGTACTAGAAAGAGCTTATCATTTAGGAACTACTAATATTGGTGGTGGTACAATTGGAACTGTTATTGCTTATCCTTTAATTAAATTATTGGGTATGTTTGGTGCTGCAGTTGCGACAACTGGAATTGCGATTATTATGTTAGTGTTTACATTTGGCTTAAAGCCAGCACAAATGATTCTTGAGATTTTAGATGTTTTAGAAGAAAGAAAAGAACAAAGAAATTTAGAAATGGAAGCATATCGTGAAGAAAGAATGGCTAGAATGAAAGAGCATAATCAAGTAGAAGTAGAGCAAATAAAACAATTAAAGAATAAAAGAAAAGAAGAAAGAAAAAGTAAAAAGAGTAAGAAATTAAAAAATGCTGAATTTTATACCATTGATGATGAGGAAACGGAAATTGATGATGATCAAATAACCATTAATTTAAATCAGCAAGAAGAGAAAGAGCCAGATTCAGAGGAAGAAGGAAAAATACGTTTCAATATTTTTCATTCAAAAGCTAAAGAAGCCCCAAAAAGTGAAGTGGAACATGTGCCAGAAAAATTAAATCCAAATGAAATAGAGAGCAATTTATTTGTGCAGAAAACAGAGGAGAAAGAAGAAAAAGTAAAAGAAGTTTTGCAATTGGAACATAATACAATTGTTTCTGATGATGAAAACTATGAAACGCCACCTGTTGAATTTTTGAAACAAGGTGAAGAAAAAGGCTTAAAAGGTGGTAAAAAAGCGTTGGCCAATACAGCAACAAGATTGCAGAAAACGTTGTTTAGCTTTGGTGTTTCTGCCAAAGTAGAAAATGTTTCAGTAGGACCAGCCATTACAAGATATGAATTAAAGCCAGCAGAAGGTGTACGTGTTAGCAAAATTGCGAAACTTTCAGATGATATTGCTCTGAATTTAGCTGCAGAAAGTATCAGAATTGAGGCACCAATTCCAGGAAAACAGGCGGTTGGAATTGAAATTCCAAATGAAGAAAAAGAAGTGGTTCATTTGCGAGATATTATTGAAACAAATCAATTTCAAGACGCAGAGAGCAAAGTTTCTATGGCACTTGGGAAAGATATTGCGGGAGAACCAGTTATTGCTGATATTGGAAAAATGCCACATGTTTTGATTGCAGGTTCAACAGGTTCTGGTAAATCAGTATGTATCAATACATTGATTACAAGTATTATTTATAAGGCGAAGCCAAGTGAGGTAAAGCTTGTGATGGTAGATCCTAAAGTAGTAGAACTTTCTGTTTATAATGGAATTCCGCATTTGCTTATTCCAGTTGTAACAGATGCCAAAAAAGCGGCTGGTGCTTTGGCTTGGGCAGTACAAGAAATGGAAAATCGTTATCAATTATTTGCCACAAAGTGTGTAAGGGATTTGAAGGGTTACAATGCTGCTCTTGGTGAAGAAGAAGGAAAGTTGCCACAAATTGTAATTATTATAGATGAGCTTGCTGATTTGATGATGGTTGCGGCAAAAGAAGTTGAAGATTCAATTTGCCGTTTAGCGCAAAAAGCAAGAGCTGCTGGAATGCACTTGGTTATTGCAACACAACGTCCTTCGGTTGATGTTATTACGGGTATTATTAAAGCGAATATTCCTTCTAGAATTGCATTTGCTGTGTCTTCACAAATTGATTCGAGAACGATTTTGGATATGGTTGGTGCAGAGAAATTGCTTGGAAAAGGTGATATGTTATTTTATCCAATTGGAAGCTCAAAGCCAACGAGGGTGCAATGTGCTTTTGTGTCAGATGGAGAAGTAGAAAGAGTGGTTGACTTTTTAAAATCTAATACTGGAGAAGTGGTATATAATGAGGATATTTTGGAAGAAATTGAAAAATCGAACAAATCTGACAAAGAATTAGACGAAGTGGACGAGGAAGATGATACAGATCCATTTTTAGAGGAAGCGATCAAAACAGTGGTTGAGGTAGGACAAGCTTCAACGTCGTTTATCCAAAGACGTTTTAAAGTAGGTTATGCACGTGCAGGTAGAATTATTGACCAAATGGAAGCAAGGGGCATTATTTCTGGTTATGAAGGAAGCAAGCCAAGACAAGTTTTAATGAGCATGGAAAGATTACAAGAACTAAGTATGGCTAAGAGTACAGAAATGGGAGAAACTAATAATTAAAGATTAAGGAAGGGAGTGTGCAGTTGATTGAAATTGTTTTCTAAATTTTCAAAAGACTATCAAAATTTATTAGAAGAAATTTTAGAGAAAAAAACTTTTTCGTCAATTTCAAAAAGTTTACTGTTTAGTATGATTTATAAGTTAGAAGTTTCTTATAAAGATTATGCAGTTGTCAAACCTAGGGTTTTGACAAAAGACGAATTTTTAAGTCATATGCTAGAGGTGATCCAAAAATATTGTGATAACATCAAAACAGTAGAGCCAGAGTCAGTTGGGGCCGAACTATTGATTAAGCATAAAGTGGAGGCTGTTACGAATTATAATGAAAGAAGTATTCTTGTTTATCCGACGGAGCAAGCGATGTTATATGCTATTTCAGATATTGAACCCAAATACTTTTTTGTCAAAAAAGACTTTATTTTTAAAAAGGTTTTACAAAAAGTTTTGGTGGAGGGATACAAACAAAATACAGTCGAAATTTTGAAAAATTTTAATGGTTGGTCGTGGGATATTAGTTTTGATAAAACTCAAAATCATATGGTTTATTTGAT
>CATLEX010000040.1 GCA_949927455.1 uncultured Clostridia bacterium | reverse complement strand
TATTTTTTTATTTATTATATCTATTATTCCCATTTTTTTATATTGAATTAGCTTACATAAATCTTACAATTTTGTAAGATATAACTTTTTGTTTTTTTACTATTTTTGTTATATCACAAAATCAAGCTTTTGTTAACAAAATTTTAGAAGTTTAAGAAAAGATTAATATTTAAAAAAGCAGTCTTTTATTTAAGACTGCTTTTTCAAATATTCCACATATTCCTCTAAACACATACCTAGTTCATTCATTTGTTTTGCATGTTCTGTACCTACATATCGCCAATGCCAAGGCTCATAATCCACCTTTGTAATCTTCTCCTTTTCTTTTGCATAACGCAGCACAAATCCATAATTTCCAGCATTTTCTTTTAGCCATTTAAAACCTGCTGTTTTATCAAAATCATAATCCACATAATTAAAATCAACAGCTAAACCTAAATTATGTTCGCTTGTTCCAGGCTTGTTAATTGTCTGTAACACCAACATTTCTGCCTCTTCATGCGTTTTTCCTTGTGCCATATAATCCTTTATTCTTCGCTCAAACACATCTTCTTGCTTTTCCACACTTCGATATGCCGATTGCACCCAAACATTCGTAATTCCATCTTTTTTCATTTGGTTCATCATCTGTTTTAATTCACCGATTGCTCTACTGTCAAATTTTCTAATTTTATCAATACTAGTTAAACTAATTTCAAAATCATCTGGTAGCACGTTTTCGTGATTTACCAAAGTCAAGCGCCAGTCGTGAATTTCTGGTTTTTCTTCCTCTTCTATAACCAAATTTTCTGTAGAAATATCCTCTTGATAATTTTGTGCAAAATCTTGCTCTTCTGGCGCAAAATCCTTTTTCTTTTTTGCCTTCATTTTTCCCATAACAAGCGCAAAAATCACCATAAAAATAACTAAAATTAACAATCTTATTCTTTTAATTTTTCTTTTCCTACGTTTTTTTGGCTTCATTTTTTACAACTTCTCTTTCTTGATTTCTATTTATATGGTGCTTATTTCATAAAAAAGTTACATACTTTTTTGCTGTTTTCTTATTAAAATAAACGGTGTTTGCTGCTTTCCCTGTCCTGCTGGATTATCCTTTATTAGTGCTTTTAAGTTATTTTCTGTTAATTGAATATCTTCTGATTTTCCTAAAATCTCTTGCCCAAAATCATTACAATCCACAATCATACAACTAATTCCTAATTTATCTTTAATTTCATTACAGACTGCTTTTGAATTTTCTGGAATTTCAATTCCAATATCTCTATATTCTTCCCATTCGCCATCATAAAAGCCATCTAAACCTGCAACTTCCTGTCCAACAATTTGATAAAACATACCTTTTATACCAAACAATTTTGTCATTCCAGACAAAACACTTGCTACTAACACCTTGCACAAGCCTACTTTATTAATCGCATATTGCATATTAATTGCCATACCAACTCCATAACCACCACGGTTTTTCTGACAAGCAAATTTCGCTAAAAACTTTGCCCAAAAACCGATTTTAATGTCTTCTCTTCGCACAACTCTATTTTGACACAATGCAATTATCTTTTCACTACTTGATATTATATCACCTTTTTCATAAATTGGATATACATATTTTCTAAAAAGATCCAAATAATTATCACCTTGACTCACAAATTTAGTTTTTATCGCATGTCTTAAGTAGATTTCTCCATCTACTTCAATTTCTACTTTTTTTCCTTTGTTCGCAATAAATTCCATACATACCTCCTAAAACAAATTTTTCTTTAGTTTAGCATACACTTGTATCAAACTTGTTTTAGGCTTGTATCGAAATTGTATCTATTCTACTTTTTCCACAGTTTTATAATAATCTATATTATTTCCCACAGGACGAATAGTTAAAATATACTCTTCCTTCATGTCCACCATTACAACTTCCAACTGCGCTTTTTCAGACTTCAACTTATTATTTTCAAACTTCCAATCATTAATAATATACAAATCAAGATATTTTACATAGTTTTTCATAAACTCTTGAATATCAGCAACTAATTTATCTTTTGGAAAAATAATATATACAATTTTTCCAGTTTTATTTTCAATTTTAATCTCTACTTTAGCATTCTTAAAATAATAAAATTTAATTTTATATTCATCTTTCTCATTCATATACGACTTTTCCATAGAGTATATTGTGTCTAGTACATCTTGTGTTAAATCCATATTTTTTAGTCCGCCACCACTTTCTAATTTCAAAATTTCATTTTTCACTTTCTCTAAAGTATCTTTATTCTCTATTTTTGCCTTAGAAATAATGCTACTTGGCGCCACTTCTACATAATTATTATTTTCAATATATACCTTTTCTTTTTCACCAACAACTAAATTTGAATATTTTTCTGAAACATCATGAATTGCTCTTACTAAATAAATTTTTTCAGCTTCTACATCAATTTTATTTTCAGGTCTTGCTATTGTACAAATTTGCCTTTCTATCCTAAAATCCTCTAATTTAAACAACCATTCTGGCACAAAAAAAGAAAAAATTATTATAATAAAAATAGCAAAAACAATCATTTTATTTTTCACTCCACTACCTCCAATTCAAAATACACTTTTGTTCCAACATTTTCTTCACTTTCAATTTTAATTTCCGAATTATGAAATTCCAAGATTTTTCTGCACAACGAAAGACCAATTCCAGTTCCACCATTTTGCTTACTGCGTGACTTATCCACCATATAAAAATCTTCCATAACTCGACCAAGATGTTCCTTAGGAATACCTCTTCCACAATCTATCACAGAAATTCTATATTTGTGATTTTCCCATAATTCTCCAACAATTGTAATACATTTATCCTTTGGCTCTGCCTTTTTAGCATTTTGCACCAAATTTCGTATTACAACTTCAAGCAAATTTTCGTCAATTTCCACAACTGCATTTTGCAAATCTAACTTTAATCGAACCTCTTGCAAATCCATCTTTTTAGTAACTTTTTCCACAAACTCCTTTATCTTTACACACTGAAAGTCAATTCTATCTTCTGTTAGTTCCATGAGTGACAACAATTTATACGAAAGTTCCTCTAGCCTTTTTGCTTCTGAATAAATATAATTCAAAGCTTTTGTTGTAATTTCTTCATCACATTTTTTTAATCTTAATAAATCTGAATAACCAATAATTGCTGTCATTGGTGTTTTTATTTCATGAGAAAAACCTGTCATAAAATCATCTTTAGCCTGATTTGACTGTTTCAAAAAATTTATTTTATATTCAATCTCAGCTGCCATTTTATTAAAACTCTCTGCCAATTCTCCAATTTCGTCATTAGTTTTTATTCTGGTTCTTTCATTAAATTTTCCTGACGAAATTTTCTTGCTTGTTTCATTTAACTCTTCAATTGGCTTTGTTAGAAATTTCGAAAAAAATGAAATAAAAATCGAAGCAATTACCAGAATAATAATATCTGTGTACATAATTTCTTTAAGTTGTTTTTCCCTCATTTTATAAATAACACTCACATCATAAAAATGAAGCATATAAATTTCTTCATTATTAATTGACCAATGCGAAAAAAACAGCATATACTGCTCATTTCCAATTTTTCTAATACAATAATTATCAATTTCCTCATAAAACAATTCCTCAACTCTAACTTTTTCTATTTTGTCAAAATTGCAAAAAATCATTTCTTTTTCTTTTCCAAAAACCGCAACCTTTCCAGAGTCACTTTCCATATACGAACACAACATTTGAATTGACTGCACAATTTTTTCATTTGTGACTTCTTCGCCCAGTTGAATATCATTAATCACATTACTTTCTAAAGAATATCTTTCCAAACGATGCTGATTTGTATTTTGCTCTACACTATTTTCAATTGAATATTTAAAATTCTGTCTTACAACAATAAATCGACTACATGATAAAATCATTGCAATCATCAAAATAATACTCAAATCCAACTTCATCCAAAACTTCATTTTACACCTCTAACATATATCCAATGCGATACACAGTTTTAATCTTGTCCTTCCAGCCTAATTTTTTTCTTAATCTTTGAATATGCAAATCCAAAGTTCGCGTCTCAAACTCCAATTCTTCTCCCCACACTTTCTCAAAAATGACATTTCGATAAAGTGCAATATTTTTATTTTGGACTAACAACAGCAAAAGGTCAAATTCTTTTGGCGTTAACTCTATTTTTTTATTCCCATTTTTCACACTTCTAGCTACCACATTAATTATAATATTACCAATCTCAATACTGTCACTCGCTTTATGAAATCTTCGTAAAACTGCTTCCACACGAGCTACCAATTCTCCTATTTCAAAAGGCTTTGTAATATAATCATCTGCCCCCTGTTTTAACCCTTTAATTTTATCTTTTGTCTGACTTTTAGCTGTAATAAAAATAACTGGAGTTTGCCTTGTTTGTCTGATGTACTCTAGTAATTCATAACCATCAATTTTAGGAAGCATAACATCTAACAAAATTAAATCATAACTTTTTTGTTCCATTAAATTGGCTGCCATTTCTCCATCATTCGCACATTCACATTGATAACCTTGTGCACTCAAACCAATTTTAATCAAATCACTAATTGCAACTTCATCTTCCACAATCAAAATCTTCCCCATCTTCAGCCTCCCAGTTTTATTATAATAGATAAATGTATCTAAGTTGTAAAGTTTTTCCAAAAAAATAAATGCAGATTTTTATTCTACATTTATTTTGCTTATTTATATAATTTGTTGCATTCTTCCATAAACTAAATTTGTCCATCCTGGATTAACTGGGCAAAATCTCGTACGCACAGCCTCTAAAGTTTTACCATAGTAAAATCTTCCTCTTTCTGACAAATAATTAGTATGCAATGTGCTTGCTGCTTTCTCTAAGCCAACTTCTACTGATGCAAACTTCAAAAGCGCACCACCACTTCCCATTAAACTGATATAATTATGTGTTCTTCTATGATTATCCGCAATTGTCCAACCAGATTCTGCTGAAATCAATCCACAAAAGAAAATTTCATTAATTTCATATTTCTCACACAAATCATAAATCGTCCCAGCATTTTGCTCAAAAAAACCTGATGTATCAGCTCGTACACCTGCCATTAAAGCAATAAAATCATCTCTTGAAACATTACATCTTACAGTTAAATCCATATCTTTTGAAATTGTAATCTCATCAAGCCTTTTATACATTTCACGCTCACGTGCTCTTGCATATCTCGAAACCACTTCTTGACTTGCAATTTCTCGTCTTGGTGTATAAGCAGCTATAATTGTTTCTGCATCAATAGTGTCTTTCTCAACAAATTGTTCTTCTTCCCTTGTTAATTCTGCAACTTTATTATCTACCTTTTCCAGATTAAAAATGCCTATAACAATTCCCACAATAAACATCAAAAAGCTCAATATTATCAGCAATTTTATGTTTTTACTACTTCTCTTGTTTCCCATTTTTTTCTCCTTTTAGTAATACTTGATGATTATATCACTAAAAGAATTGGTTGTCAAATTTGTTTCTACATCTCTCTTCTGCCTTCCAACGCTTTTGTTAGCGTTACTTCGTCTGTGTATTCCAAATCGCCTCCGAACTGGAATTCCTCTTGCAATTCTCGTTACTTTAATTCCCATTGGTTTAACTAATTTCGAAATATACATCGAAGTTGCCTCGCCTTCTACACGAGGATTTGTCGCCAAAATCAATTCCTTCACATTTCCATCCATTAATCTGGCTAATAATTCCTTAATTTTTATATCATCTGGGCCAATTCCATTCATAGGAGAAATCGAACCATGCAAAATATGGTAAACACCTTTAAATTCATGCGTTCTCTCCATCGCAAAAACATCACGTACATCTTCTACCACACAAATTGTAGATTGATCTCTTTTCAAATCAGAGCAAATATTGCATGGATCCGTGTCAGAAATATTAAAGCATTTTGAGCAAAACTTCAAATTCTGTTTTGCATTCAAAATAGCATCTGTAAACTCTTTTGCTTGCTCGTGACTTACGTCCAACATATAAAAAGCCAAGCGTTGCGCTGTCTTGTGCCCAATACTTGGCAATTTTTCAAAACTTTCTATTAATTTTTCAATCGATGGTGAATAATTTGCCATTTTACATTAACCCCGGAATATTAAACTTCCCAAAACTTGCATTTTGAGCATCATCTACTTTACGCAAAGCCTCATTTACACAAGTTATAATCAAATCTTGCAACATTTCTACATCTTCTGGGTCAACAACATCTTTCTGGATTTTAATTTCTTGCAACATCTTGCCTCCTGTAACAGTCACAGAAACTGCATTTCCACCAGCTGTTGCAGTAAATGTTTTTTCTTGCAATTCTTCTTGTGTTTTCTCCATTTCCTCTTGCATTTTTTTTGCTTGTTTCATTAATTGGTTTGGATTAAATCCTCCAAAACCTCCCATTCCTCCCGGAAATCCTCCTCTTTTTGCCATTTTATTTGTCTCCTCTCTAAATTTTATTCAATTACATTAATATCTATACCTAAACCGTCAAATGCTGATGATGTCGTTGTTGTTTCTGCCTTTTTCATTTTCGCGTCCTTTAATTTGATATTAATTTCACTTCCTGTTGCCATTGCAATCGCTTTAATTAAATCAGCACGGTTATTAGGTTCCTCTAAAATTCTTTTATTAAAATCTGTCAAACCATTTGGAAATATAATTTCCCATGTTTGATCATTTAATTGCTCCACAGTTGTATTCACCAAGCACGTATACAAACGAATTTTGCCTGATTTTTTTAACTGATCTACAATTTCTTGCCAATCTCGTGTTGGTTTCACATTTTGTGTTACAGGTTTAGATTGCTGTTTTACTTGATTTTGTGCAACTTCAGGTTGCCTTTTCGCAACTCGCTGTTGTATTATGTCAACTCTAGGTTGCAAAATTGGTTTTTCAGCTCTCTTCATACATATTTTCAAAATTCCTGCTTGAAACATAATTGTCTTTTGGTTTGAATTTTTAAGACTGCCCTCTAGTTCTGACAATTGATATATAATTTCTAAAAGTCTTTGTTTTTCAACCTTTTCTGCCAAACTTTTGATTTGTGTTAATTCAGTATCACTATATAAATCCAATTTTTTGGTTGCTTTATATACCAAAATGTCTTTGACATATTTGATTACTTCCCACAAAAAATTGTACAAATCTTTTCCATCGTTTATGACATTATCAATTGCTTCTAATGCCGTTGTTTCCTCATTTTCTAGTATTGCTTTAGTCAATTTATCAATAATTTCCAAACTTGGAATTCCAACCAAATCTTTGACTAAATCAGCTGTAATTTCATCTGCACTTTCTTGGCTACATCTCTCTAAAATGCTGATTGCATCACGCATTGCACCTTCAGACAAAACTGCTAATATTTGTAAAGCTTCGTCTGTTATTTTTATTTTTGATTCTGCGCAGATAATTTTTAGCCTTTTTACAACATCTTCATTATTGATTTTTTTATAATCAAACCTTTGACAACGTGACAAAATCGTAGCTGGCAATTTTTGCGGTTCTGTTGTTGCGAGCATAAATTTTACATGTTCTGGTGGCTCTTCTAACGTTTTTAATAAGGCGTTGAATGCTCCTGTTGATAACATATGAACCTCGTCAATAATATAGACACGATATTTTGCTTTTGTTGGCAAAAAATTGACTTCTTCGCGAATGCCACGAATATCCTCAACACTATTGTTTGAAGCAGCATCCATTTCAACTACATCTGTTAAGGCTCCACTCAAAATTTCTTTGCAAATTTCGCATTCATTGCAAGGCTCGCCGTTTTGTGGATTTAAACAATTGACAACTCTAGCTAAAATTTTGGCTGTTGTCGTTTTGCCTGTTCCACGACCGCCATTAAACAAATAAGCATGACCCACACGACCTGCCATAATTTGATTTTTAAGTGTTTTTGTAATATGTTCTTGCCCTACCATGTCTTCAAATTTTAATGGTCTAAATTTTCTGTATAAAGCTGTATAAGCCATATTTAGCATTTCCTTTCACGATTACTAATTTGGAAAAGAATTGATATTTGGCTAGGCAAAATTTATTTAAAAGGCAAAGTCCGCATACATTTTGTATGAACTGCGTTCTAAATGAATTTTAACGAAGTCAAATGCAATTATTTTTCAAATTTAAAGACTTCCCTTAAGGAAGGCATGCTAATCACATAAATACACTACTTATCGCTGCTTTCTCTCGAACCTGACGAGTTTCATAGCTTTTTATTGAAACATACCTTCCTAAAAAGAAGCCTTGTTCTTTTTCTTATTATATAATGAAATTTATTATTTGGCAAGTGATTTATAAGAAATTTATAATTTTTATTATTCTTCTCCTTTTTATACTTTCTTAAAGAAACGATAATAGCCAATATCGTCTAAAATTTGAATAATATAGCCACTTTTTACACTTCCTTCTTCTGTTTCCAATTGCAAATTGGCACTCATGTTGCAAATAAATTCTTCGTCTAAGTTATTTTTGATGTGAATCGTAAAATGAATTTTAGGCGACAATTTTACTAAATCAATATCTAAATTATTGAAAATTCTTCCGTCAAAAGACACCAATCCATTGTCTTTTGTAACTTCATATTTATTGACGATGTTTTTATTGATGTAACCTAATGTAATTGGATTGGAGCAATCTGTAAAAAAGACTGGCTCAGCGTAGCTGCTGTTTTGATTTTCTTCGTTTGTGTAAACAATTTTATAATCTAATTTTTGATCAATCAAATTCTGCTCAATTAGACGAAACTTAGAAATTTCAAGTGGATTTTTATAATACAAATTTGGTGTTCCATAATTATAATCTACATCAATTTGAAAATTGTCCAAATACAGTTCTTTTACTGTATTTTCTTGCGTTAATTCGTCTCCAAAATTGTCAATATAAAGTGCTATATCAGAATATTGGGAAATACTAATATCTTGTAAATTTTGCTCCGCTGTATTATCTACTGCTTCTGCACTACTATATTTTACCATTTTGGCAACACGAAAAACAGGCTTTTCATTCGCCTGAGCAATTATCATAAGTTCCTCAACAAACCTGTTTCTCGCAAGTATCTTTTTAAAAATAAACTGGTAACTAATCATTCCCAATAACACTAAAACGCTAATTAAAACAATTGGAATGATAATTTTTACGATTTTTTCCTTCATTTTATTTTATCCTATTATAATCTATTATACAAATATTCCATATAAGAATATACTCTATTATGCCAATTTTCGTCACTTGCATACCTTTTATTGACAGAGGCAACTGTTGGTTCCTCATAATAAGAACCTTTTGCCAATTCCTCTTCATAAATCGGTGTTCCTTCTTCATTAATATAATATTTTACTAAAGCTTTTGCGACTAATTCAATTCCTTCAGCATATGTATCAAATGCGAATGAACTTGCGTATGGCGAATTATCATAAGCACCATAACCAAATAAATTCTTTTTGTCCTTTGCAATGGTAGATGTTCCCCACGCACTTTCGTGAATGGCAATAGACGCCAAAAACACACCATTCATATGATAATTCTTGTCCATGTTATAAAAAACTTCCGCATTTTCTTCTAAAATATGATTTTTGTCAGACGCATTTCCTGACAACATTTTTTTGTAATCTTCCAAAGTCAAATCTGTTGATTCATTGAGTGGCATGCTTTCTGATAAAGTCATTTTAATTCTTTGTACACGGTTTGCTTCCACAACATCTGGTGTTACTTTGCTTGAAGTTAAGTTTTTGCATTCCACATAACCTTCCAAACCATCAAAATTGATTTTGCACCAGTCTTCGCCATTTAATTCTAGCAAAACTACATCTAAACTTTTAAAAATTGTGCAAATTTTTTCTGCAGAAGTTTCTGCTTCTTTTTTTAGTTCAACTTCTTTTGTTAAATACATTTTGTCGTCTAAATGAACTTTATTGTCTGCTAAAAATTTTGATGTGCCTCGCTCAATTATTTGTGGTGTAGAATTTGCCATTGAAATTTCACTTAAAATACTTTCAGAAACTAATTCGTCATTTTCATAGGATTTGATAACTGTTACTTGCTTGGTTCCAGCAATTCCTTCTTGTACAATATTTTCTTCACCTTCTGGCAGATTAGGGTTGTCCTTATATTGTGTTTCAAATTCCATTGGTCGAACCTCTTCTGCATATTCTTTCGATTTCAAAACACTCACATTTTGCCTTAAAATATCTTCTAGTTCAATCGCATTTTCATTGCTTTCCAAAATTAATTCTCCTGCCGTATTGACAGGCTGTGCAGGTTGCTGTTTTTCTTGCGTTACTTCCATCTCTTCTGTTGTTTGCATTTGTGGTTCTGGTTCATTTTCTTGGGCAATTTCCTGCTTTTCAACTGCATTCTCAGAGATTGTTTTAGCAAAAATACTAGTTGAAAAAATAAAAGTAACTGCCACAGTTAAAATTGTTACCATCACAATGATTTGTTCTTCTTTTGCAATTTTAGTTAATTTTGGATGCACGATTTCACTAATTTTTTTCTGTACAGCTCGTCTTGCTTTTCCACGTTTTTTTCCTAAATCTGGTTGTATGTAGTCAACTTTTTTTATGTCTTCTAGATTATGACGCATCTGTTCAAGATTTTGCTGCATTTCTTTAAAATCATTAATTCTCATATCTATTCATCCATTCTTAAATTTTTACATCATTATTATATAATATTTTTTTTAGAATGTCTATATTAAATTTTAGATATTTTTCAAAAAATTGTATATTCTGTTGAAATTGCTAACCTTGTGTGCAATATAATTATACTTTTTACAATTTTTCGCATCTGTCTTGTAATTTTTTACTGTTTATGTTATTTTATGATTAACAAATGAATTGAAAGGAGCATTTTATGGCATTAATTGAAGTACAAGATTTAGTAAAAACATATAAAATTAGTAAAAAAGAAGCTGGAATGCTAGGTTATATCAAGCATTTATTTTACCCAAAATATAGTGAACATACTGCTGTTAATCACATTGATTTTCAAATTGATGAAGGTGAATTAGTTGGCTACATTGGCGAAAATGGCGCAGGAAAATCTACTACCATTAAAATGCTAACTGGTTTGCTGACTCCGACTTCTGGAAAAGTTACTGTAAATGGCATTGTGCCTTATGAAAAAAGAATTCAGAATAATCGACAAATCGGTGCTGTTTTTGGACAAAAAACTCGGCTTATGGTGGGATTTGCCAGTCATTGAATCCTTTCAATTAATCCAAAAAATGTATCAAATTTCAAATGATGAATATCAAAAAAATTTAAAGAAATTTACCGAAATTTTGGATTTATCAGAACTTCTGAATAAACAAGTAAAAAATTTAAGTTTGGGGCAAAAAATGAGATGCGAGATTGCTGCTACTTTTTTGCATAACCCAAAAGTTGTTTATCTGGACGAGCCAACTATTGGTTTGGATATTTTGGTAAAGGAAAATATTCGTAAATTTATTAAAGATATTAATCAAGAGAAAAAAACAACCGTCATTTTGACAACTCATGATTTAAAGGATATTGAAGATGTGTGTGACCGCATTATTCTTTTAGATAAAGGACAAATTATTTACGATGGCACGAAGGAATTTTTCAAAAATACTTATGGAAAATATATTGTTGCAGAATTTGTTGTTCAGAACAAGACAAAAAATCTCAGCATGGAAACTGCTGATGAAGATTTTGAAGTCATAGAAGAAAATGAAAAATATTTAAAAATTAAATTTAATCATGAAAAACTAACAATTATGGATATTGTAAATTGTATCTCTAATTATTGTGAAATTTTGGATTTGCATATTCATGAGCAAGATTTAGAGGAAATTTTGAAAGAATTATATCGAGGTGATGTTATTCATGCTAAGTAGAATTTGGGCAATTGCAAAACAAACTGCAAACGAAAATTTATATTATCGTTTTGATTTAATTTTATATATTTTTAATTTTATTGTGGAAATTACAGTATACATTTTTATTTGGCTTGCTATTTATAACCAAGGTGGACAAATTTCTGGTATGAGTTTTGAGCAAATTACGACTTATTATATTTTAGTTGTTTCCTTAAATCCAATCATTGTGTGGGGCATTAATGAAACGATTGGAATTGCTATTCGTGAAGGCGAAATTTTAAAAGAATTGCTAAACCCAATTTCCTATTTTAGTTATTATTTTGGAATTCGTGTGGGTGAACTTATAGAAGCTGTTATTGTAAGCATTTTAACGTTTGGCATTTGTACTTTATTATTTGGTGTTTTACCACCAGCAGGACTATTTAATTTTCTATTTTTTATTGGTGTTATTAGTTTGTCTGTTTTTGTTATTTATTTTTTTGAATTAATTTTAGGAATGAGTGCTTTTTATAATGATTCTATCTGGGGTGTTGAAGTGCTAAAACGTGCCATTTTAAATATTTTTTCTGGTATGATTGCGCCCATTTCCTTATTTCCAGAATTTTTACAAAAAATCGCTAATTTTCTGCCATTTAAAGATTGCATTTATACCCCTATTAATATTTATTTTGGCAAATTAAGCACCACAGAAATTATGCAGATTATGCTAAAACAGTGCCTTTGGATTATTTTATTATATGCCATTGCTAAATTTGTTTTTCATAAAGCAATTAAAAATATTACGATAAATGGAGGATAACATGATACAAAACTTAAAATTATATTTCGCTTTTTTAGGTGCATCGCTCAAAAAAATGATGGAATATCGCGTCGATTTTTTGATTGGAACATTCTCACAACTAACCTTTCAAATTATTGAACTTATTTTTATTTGGATTATTTTTCAAAATACAGACAACATTGCTGGCTGGAATTTCCAACAATTATTACTATTATATGGTGTTATGATGCTAGCGCTATCTGTCAACGAATTGCTATTTGATTCTACTTATGATATTGGAAGAAAATTTATTCGAAAAGGCAAATTCGATACTATTTTACTACGTCCTGTTCACCCATTAATTTCAGTTTTAGGTGAATCACAAAGTTCGTCTTCCATGAGCTATGTTATTCTTTCTGTTATTTTAATTGTGACTATGCTCATAAAATTAGAAATTTCTATCACTTTTTGGTTAGTATTAAAAATTTTATATTTTGGTATTTTAGGTGGTTTTATTATTGGTGGAATTCAAACTATTTTTAGCGTTTCTGGCTTTTGGACTTACAAATCTAATGAAGTCATTTGGTCTGTTTTCCAGATGCATAAACTTGCTCAATATCCTATTGAAATTTACAATAAATTTGTACGAATTTTAATTAGTTTTATTTTACCTTTTGCATTTGCGTCTTACTTTCCAACTTTAGATTATCTTTTTGAAAATCAAAACAATTTATTTTTTATTGTGCCTTGCATTACAATAACTGTTTGGATTATCGTTATTATTACTTGGAATTGGGCTTTGAAACAATATCGTAGTACTGGAAATTAAACATAAACTTTAAGTTTATTTTACAATATTTTTATTTTATCTATTTGACCTTTCTTTAAAAATATATTATAATTTATTGGCTACTTTTGTAATTTTTTTATTTTCGATTAACACAGCTATATTCTAAAATATTTTTTAGGTATAATTAATTGTAGTTTATAATTTTTAATATATTGTACATAGGAGAAAACATGATAAGTAGAAAATATAACGGAAATTCAAATGTAAGTGGGGATAATTTAAAAAAATTTAGAAAGGCAAAAAAATTGTCACAAACGGATTTATCAAACAAATTAATGCTTATTGGAATTGATATTAATCCAGATGGTATTTACAAAATAGAAAAAGGTAAACGCATTCTCAAAGATTTTGAATTAGCAGGCATTTCAGAGGTTTTGAATGTAACTGAAACCGAATTATTAGCAAATTTTAAAAACGAATTGAAAAATCCATATTGATATAAAAATTTCATAGGAAAAACCACTATCTCCTGCTGCCAAAATAGCAGAAAATAGTGGCAAATGAAAACTCCTTTCCGATGAATTTTACTCAACACGCAGTCTTACTCTCAGCTCTTTTTTACCCTCATCGCAGATTTTAAACCACTGGATTAAGTGGTCATAAACTTTTTTCTGTGAAAATTTGCGGTCTCTGCTTGCAGACAGTTCGCGACTGAATAAAATCGTGATATCAGCCTCATCCTGCCCTTCTTTAACAGCTTCATCCACCTGCATAATAAACTAGCCCGCCAAAAGGTATTCCCACTCAACATGTCCTGTTCCGCTCCACATTTTCAGTAACTTCGTTAATGAAATCTGTTGGCAGTCTGACACATTCAGTAAAATTACCTTCTTAAATGGCTTTTCTTTCCATCCATAATCATTACTGCGTAATCCTGCATTTAATGCTACATCATCTTCCCGTGTCATCTTTTTTCCTCCAAATCTTTATTTTTTTAATATTTTGGTTGCTACATACTCAGCTAATTGCTTTGTATAACTTAATTATACCATAATTCACATAAAATGTCAATAAATTTACATAATTCCTACTTTTAATGCTAAAATTGAGAATAAAATACATAAAAAATCCGCTATTAAACCAATGATAATAACTGGTTTAATGTTTTTTTGCTTTAGTTTAGAAGTGTATAGTGCAACAACATAAATCGTTGTTTCAGTAGATCCCATAATACAAGAGGTAAGAAGCCCAATATCTGTATCTACCCCACAATTTTTTATAATTTCAATTCCCATAGCAGTTGCCGTACTTCCTGAGATTGGACGCAAAAAAATTAATGGCAAAATTTCATTATACAAAAAAATACCTTTTAAAATATAATATAATTTTTCTGCCAAAAAATCAATTACACCAGATGCCTTAAGCATACCAACTGCAACAAATAATCCAAGCCATGTTGGAAATAAACTAACAACTAATTTTTCACCTTCTATAACGCCTTGCATAAAAATTTCAAAAACATTTTTCTTTTCAATTATTCCATATAAAATGATAAAACCCACAATAAATATAATAGCAGAACTGCTAAAAAATTGAATAAATTTCATTTTATTCTCCTTAATTTTAGATAAAATTTTGTTAAAATAATAATTGAAATAAATGTTAAAATACTGGAAAACCAAATAGCTAATATAATGCCACTTGGATGATTAGAATTTAAACTATTACGAATTGAAATTACGTTTGTAGGAAGAATTTGAAGAGATGCTGTATTGATCGCCAAAAACATAACCATTTCGTCTGACAATTGATTTTTATAAGGATTTATTTTTTCTAATTCGTCAATTGCTTTCAGTCCTGAAGGCGTTGCTGCATTTCCTATCCCAAGCATATTAGTCACAAAATTAACACTAATATGGTCATATGCTGTACTTTTTTTATCCAAATTTTTAAATATTCTTTGATTAAGTGGCGAAATAATTTTTTTTAATTTTTCTTGCAAACTTGTTTGTGAAATTATTTTTATAATTCCACACCAAAAACACATACTTCCAAATAAATTTATGACCATTTGTGTGGTATCATTTATGGAAGAAAAAATGCTTTCATTTACTTTATCTAAATTGCCATTTATTAAGGAAAAAATAATAGAAATTATAATAAAAAAACACCAAATTTTATTAATCAATTTTTCCACCTCAATTCATTATATAAAATAAAAAAAATATTATGATTTTTTATGAGAATTTTTGAAATTTTTACAAAAATCACTTTACATTCTAACTTTTTTATCTTATAATAAGAATATAATTTTATTTTACAAAAAATAGGAGGTATCATCATGACTTTAAAAGAAAAATTAGATGCACGTGTATTAAAATTGCAAGAGAAACAAATGATAGATGGAGCAAAAAATTTTTGGATTGAACTTAAAAATTTATTTTTAAATACTTCAACAGATTTGTTAGCTGAAAATGAAGGCTATACAATTGAGATTATTATCAAAAAAGATAGCAATGGACAAGTATTATATCAATTACCCGATAACGAAAATTATTATGAATTTAAAACAAGATGTTCCGCTCAATCTGTTAAATTTGCTGCTGATAATTTTGCAAAAACAGAAGGCATTACAGCTAAATTTGAAAAGAAAAATTATTATTCTTTTAAATTTACATATAAATTATAAAAGGCACTATTTTTTATTAGCGCCTTTTATTTTTCCAAAAAATATTGATAAATTTCATTTTTATTGACATTTCTATTTTTCGCAATTTGTTTAATAATTTCTTTTTTAGACATTTTTTGTTTTTCATAAAATTCATATTGTTCCTCTAAACTCCTTTGGTTTAAATCTTCCAATTCAATGTCTTTTTTTGAAACTCCACTTCCTTCTACAATAACTACAAATTCTCCTTTTATTTCCTCTATTTTTTCTAAAATTTCGGAAATCCTTCCACGTAAAAA
>CATLEX010000039.1 GCA_949927455.1 uncultured Clostridia bacterium | reverse complement strand
AGAGAAATTAAATATTTTTCTCTAAATTTTAGAAAAGGGAAATTGTTGAGCTGTTTTATAGAAAGGTAGATTTTTGGATAATAAAGAGATTTAATTTGTTGTTTTTTTAATTTCAAAGTGTAAAATATTACATTTCTGTAACATTAGCAAAATCTATTGACAAAATAAAAATTTTAGTATAAAAATAAAATAACAAAAGAATATGGAAAATAAGGAGAAACAGAAGATGGGAAAATTTTTTAATGATGAGGAAAAAGTAAGCAAAAAAGATTGGTTAACAAGTTTATTATTATGTTGGTTTTTAGGATTTTTTGGGGTACATCGTATCTATGCAGGAAAAATTGGAAGTGGATTTTTGATGTTATATGGAACTATTGTAGCAGGATGTATTTTGGCAATGAATACTTATTTAGGTGCGATTGCTTTTGTAGTTGTTGGTGCATTTGTGCTAAGTGACTTCTTAAATATTTTATTAAAATGTTTTAAAGATGTACATGGAAAAGAGATTTCAGAAGATACAGTTATAAAATAAAAGAGAAATGCCAGTAGTAAAGTTTGTTTTGCTACTGGCATTATGATATGTAAGAAAATGTAATGAAATTATAGTACTTATGAGATTGTTTCTGAAAAGTATTTTTATGATTTTTTCAGAAGGATAAGAAGATAGAGTATATGAAAATTGGATTTTTTGTAATGATTTGTAGAAAGCCCTGTAAGGCTTTTATTTTTTGTATTAGACGTAAATGTTGTTTGCATATAAAAATCGCTTAAACGAATTTTTAGGCATTTTTATGGCGATTTGCAAAAATACCAAAATTCATAGTCTAATCGGCTTTTTTACAAATTTTTAAGTGATTGCATATTTTTATTGCCAATCTTAAAGAAATGTTATATAATATACGCAAATGAGATTTGGGGAGAAATTAAATGAACAAGAAATGGGAGATTTGTGAATATGATAAAGAATTGGTAGAAAAAGTTGCAAAGCAAAATAATTTATCAGAATTGATGGCGACTTTATTGGTTAATCGAGGAATTTCTACAAAAGAGGAAATTGAAGTGTTTTTAGAACCAACAAGAAATGATTTTCATGATCCATTTTTAATGCCAGATATGAAAGAAGCAGTCAATAGAATTGAACAAGCAATTAAAGATAATGAAAAAATCATTATTTATGGTGATTATGATGTGGATGGAGTAACAAGTATTACGGTTTTGAAGAAGTTTTTAATGGACCGAGGTATGACAAATGTTGGTTATTATATTCCAAAAAGATTAGATGAGGGATATGGTTTAAATAAAGAGAGTGTGAAAAAAATAGCAGAAGAAGGCTATACGCTAATTATTACAGTAGATTGTGGTATTACAGGTATGGAAGAGATAAAATATGCGTATGAATTGGGTATGGAAGTGATTGTAACAGACCACCATGAGCCATTAGATGAGGTACCAAAAGCGGTAGCAGTAATCGACTGTAAGAAAAAGGATAATCAATATCCTTTTAAAGGACTAGCAGGTGTTGGAGTTGTATTTAAGTTAATTCAAGCAATTAGTCAACGTTTAAATTTAGAAGAAAAAGAGTATTTAAAATATTTGGATATTGTATGTATTGGAACGATTTCTGACATTGTTCCTTTGGTAGACGAAAATCGAGTGATTTCAAAATTAGGATTGAAGTTGGTTGCACAAACGAAAAATTTAGGTTTAAAATCTTTATTAGAGGAAAATGTCGGAAAAAATAGTAGTGTCAATGCGAATACGGTTTCTTTTGGAATTGCTCCAAGAATTAATGCTTGTGGAAGAATTGGTTATGAACAAGATGCAGTGAAACTATTTATGACACAGAATATTTTAGAAGCACAAAACTTGACAGAGCAACTAAATTGTTATAATAAAACAAGACAAGAGATTGAGAAAAATATTTTTGAGGAAGCAAAAGAGATTATCGAAAAAAATAATATGCAGAAGAAAAATACAATTGTGATTGGAAAAGAAGGTTGGCATCATGGTGTGATTGGAATTGTGGCTTCTAAAATTACAGAGCTTTATTTTAAGCCAACCATTTTAATTGGTTTTGAAAATGGAATTGGAAAAGGATCAGGAAGAAGTGTGCCTGGGTTTGACTTGCATGATGCGTTGCATCGTTTAGGCAATTATTTGGACAAATATGGTGGACATGAAATGGCAGTAGGTGTGACAGTTAGTCAAAGTAATTTTGATAAGTTTGCAGAGGAATTAGAAAAGCGAGCACAGGAATTTCACACAGAACAATTGATGCCAATTATTTCAATTGACAAGGAAATTGCAGGAAAAGATTTGGGAATAGAAATGGCAGAAGATTTGACAAAACTAGAGCCTTATGGAACATCTAACAAAGTACCACTTTTTCTCATTAAAAATTTAAAAATCGATTCAATACGAACTTTAGTTGAAGGAAAACATTTGAAGTTGACATTGCAAGATGGAAATAATATTATTAATGCCATTGGATTTAATTTAGGTTATCATGCAGAAAATTTTTTGTTAGGCGATAAAGTAGATATTATTGGTATGATAGAAATTAATGTGTTTGGAAATAATCGTAATATACAGATTAATTTGAAAGATATTCGAAAATCATATTAAGTTTTAAAGGGGATGTAAAACGAAATGACAGAAATAAGAAATGTTGCAATTGAAGAAATTATTGACAAGCAAATTGAAAATTATGGAGATAATGCTAATATTGAGTTAATCAAAAAGGCATATAATTTGGCAAGAGAAAAACATGGAATGCAATGCAGAATGTCTGGTGAGCCCTATATTATTCACCCAATGAATGTGGCGTATATTTTGGCAGATTTGGGGTTGGATGATGAAAGTGTATGTGCTGCATTATTACATGATATATTAGAAGATACAGATTTGAAACATGAAGATTTAGTAAGGGAGTTTGGTGAAACAATTGCACAAATGGTAGCTGGTGTAACAAAACTTGGTAGCATCCGTTTTACGAGTATTGAGGAAAAACAAGCAGAGAATTACAGAAAAATGTTTTTGGCAATGGGAAAAGATATTCGTGTGATTTTGATTAAATTAGCTGACCGTTTGCATAATATGAGAACTTTAAAATATTTAGCCCCAGAGAGACAATTTGCAAATGCCAGAGAAACAATGGATTTATATGCTCCACTTGCCAATCGACTTGGTATGTATTCGCTAAAATGGGAGTTAGAGGATTTGTCATTTAAGTATTTATATCCAGAAGAATATCATAAAATTGTAGTTGAACTTGATAAGAAAAGAGAAGAACGTCTAAAGTTTATTCATAAAATAAGAGAAGATTTGGAAGAAAATATTGCCAAACAACATATTGATGTTGAAATTACAGGTAGAGCAAAACATTTATATAGTATTTATAAAAAAATGCAAAGAGATAATAAAAGCTTAGACCAAATTTATGATTTGTTTGCTCTTCGTATTTTAGTTAATACAGTACGTGACTGCTATACAACACTTGGCATTGTGCATGAAATGTATACACCAATGCCAGGACGTTTTAAAGATTATATTGCTGTGCCTAAAACGAATATGTATCAGTCAATTCATACCACTTTGCTCGGACCAAAAGGGGTTCCATTTGAGGTACAAATTCGTACTTGGGATATGCACAAAATTGCGGAATTTGGTATTGCTGCGCATTGGGCTTACAAAGAGGAAAGCAATAAAGGGATTAAAAAAAGTGTGATTGTGAGTGAAGATAAGTTAGCGTGGCTAAGAGAAAGTTTGGAGTGGCAGCAAAATACAGAAAATCCGAAGGAGTTTTTGAGAACGCTAAAAACAGAATTATTTGAAGATGAAGTTTATATTTTTACGCCAAAAGGAAATATTAAAGAATTGCCATTGGGGGCAACGCCAATTGATTTTGCATATAGTGTACATCAAGAGATTGGGCATCGTATGGTGGGGTGTAAAATTAATGGCAAAATGATGCCAATTATTACAGAATTGCAAAATGGAGATATTGTAGAGATTCTTACTTCAGAACAACCAAAAGGGCCAAGTAGAGATTGGTTAAAATTTGTGAAAAGCTCCTCTGCTAAAACAAAAATTAATCAGTGGTTTAAACGAGAAAGAAGAGTTGAGAATATTGAAAGAGGAAAAGAAATTATTGACCGAGAGATTAAAAAATTAGGCTTAAAAAATCAGGAGCTTTTGAAGCCAGAATGGTTAGAGGGAATTTTGGAAAAATACCAATATACAACTGTGGATGATATGTATGCAAGCATTGGGTTTGGTGGATTGTCAGATAAAAAGGTAATTGCAAGATTGTTGAATGAATATAGAAAAGAACATGAGGAAGAGGATTTTGAGCAAAAAATAGAGGAATTGTCGCAGGCAAAGCCAAGTAAGATAAAACCTTCGAAAACAGGTGTTTATGTAAAAGGAATTGATAATTGTTTGGTGAAACTTTCTAAATGTTGTAATCCATTACCAGGAGATGAAATTGTTGGCTATATAACAAGAGGAAGAGGTGTTTCTGTACATCGCAAGGATTGTATAAATTTGAAAGATTTGATTGGACAAGAAGACCGTATGATTGATGTTTTTTGGTCACAAGATGTAAAAGCATCATATACAGTTGAAATTGAAATTTTTGCGAATGATAGAACAGGTCTACTTAGAGATGTGATTAAACAAGTTGAAAATTATAAAATTAAAATTATGGGTGTGAATACAAGAACAAACAGAGATAATACAGCGATTTTAGATCTTAATTTAGAAACAGAGAATATCGAAAATTTAAACAAATTAATGAAAGCATTGAAAAGCGTAGAGAGTGTTTATGATGTTTATAGGAAAAGAGGATAAAAATGATTTTAAAAAGGTTACAAGTAAAGACTGGTCAGCCGCGTTTACTTACAAATTCATATATTATATTTGATGAAAATACAAAAGAAGCAATGGTGATTGACCCAGGTGGAGAGCCAGAAAAAATAATAGAATTATTGGATATTCTTGAAGTAGAAAATCTAAAATATATTTTTTTGACACATTGTCATGCAGATCATATTGGAGCAATTAATGAATTAAAACAAGCAAGAGGTGGAAAAATTTTAATTAGCCGAGACGATAGTAGCGGTTTATATAATAAAGAAATTAGTTTAGCTGATTTTGTGAATATGGAAATTCCTGAATTAGAAGCAGATTCTAGGTTGGATGATAATGATTTAATTCATATTGGAAATTTAGAATTTAAAATAATTGCAACACCAGGACATACCAAAGGAAGCATTTGTGCTTATTGTGAAAAAGAACGATTAATTTTTACAGGAGATACACTTTTTTCTGGCACATGGGGTAGAACAGATTTGCCAACAGGAAGTTTTGTGGATATTATGGGGTCTATTACAGATAAATTAATGACACTTCCTGATGAAATAATTGTATATCCAGGACATGGGAAAATTACTATGATACAAGACGAAAAAAATATTTATTTGGAATTACGAGAAAAAGATATTTAAACATCAGGAAAACGGTCATAAATATATTTGATAATATCATCTAAATTGTTGTCTGTTACATTAATAAAAACGCCATTATCAATACTAATCCAAAGGTTAATTTGGAATTTGTCTTTATTATCAATGAAACAGCTTACTAGTTCAATCATGTCAATGGGATTGGCATATTCTATTTCCCAAAATAAATCCTGAGCCATTTCTATTTCTTTAGAATAGAAATGATTCAAGAATTTTTGAATTTCACCAACTGTTTCACTATACAAATTAACAATACCTTTCATAAAAAGCCTCCAAAGATAGTGTCTGAAATTTGGCGAAAAATATTCATATAAAATTTTTTGTTTAATGATTAATTAACAATTCTAAGATTTGAATAGCATTTGTAGCAGCACCTTTTCGGATATTATCAGCAACGCACCAAAAATTTAAACCATAAGGAATACTGTCATCACGTCTAATTCTGCCTACAAAAATTTCATTATGACCAGTCGCATTGCTAGCAATTGGATACACATTATTTTTGACGTCGTCTTGAACAATAATTCCTTTTGTGTGTTGTAAATGTTGAATGATTTTTTCCAAATCAAAATCTTGCTCAAATTCAACATTGATGGATTCGCTATGTGAATTTAAAACAGGAACTCTTACTGTTGTTGCTGTGATTTTCAGCTCAGGTTTATGTAAAATTTTGCGTGTTTCATTTATCATTTTGATTTCTTCTTTTGTGTAACCATTTTCAAGAAATACGTCGATGTGTGGAAGGCAATTATTTTGAATTGGGTAAGGAAATTTATTGGTAGTATTATTTTTTAAATCGTCAATGGCTTGTTTTCCTGCACCAGATACCGCTTGGTAAGTAGAGTAAACAATTCGTTTAATGGGATATAAATCATTCATAACTTTTAAAGGAACAACTGCTTGAATAGTAGAACAATTTGGGTTTGCAATGATACCTTGATTTTCAAAAGCATCTTCTGGATTAACTTCTGGAACAACCAATGGTACATTTTCATCCATACGAAATGCACTACTGTTGTCAATAACTATGCAACCTTTTGAACTTGCAATTGGTGCAAAATGTTTTGCTGTATCACCACCAGCAGAAAAAATGGCATAATCAAATCCGCTATCAAATGAATGTTCAGTCAATTCTTGAATAATATATTCTTTTCCATTAAAGTTAATTTTTGTGCCAGCAGAATGTTTTGATGCGAAAAAAACATATTCATGAATTGGTAAATTGAATTCTTTTAAAACTTCAAGAGCAGTTCTTCCGACAACTCCAGTCGCTCCAACGATAGCTAATTTATGGTTTTTCATAAGATTTTTTCCTCCTAAATCGTATTTTCATTTATATTATATGATAAATGAAAAAAAATGTATATAGCTTCTTGATTAATTGTAAAAAAATGGTTAAAATAAAAGCGTAAAATTTTAAAAGGAGAGTGTATATGAAAATGGTGAAGAGTGTGAAAGGAATTACGCTAGTTGCTTTGGCAATTACGATTATTGTCCTGCTGATGTTGTCAGGTGTAGTTTATGTAATTGCAGATAGTTTAATTATCGAAAGGGCAACAGTTGCATCAAGTGAAATGACAAATGCAGTAAAGCATGAAGTAGAAGAATTAAAATGGGCTGAAAATTGGGAACTTGCAGCTGAAAATAAAAATTTGTTGAAAGATAATGTAAAGGTGGGTGACTATGTTGAATATCCTATTGAGTATGATGATGTTTATACAGGAGAGCATTATGAAGCCAAGAATGCTTGGAGAGTGATTGAAGTAGATAGTCAAAAAGGTGTGAAAATTATTAGTACAGGAATTCCTGTAAAGTGGTATCATAAAATGGGAGATAATGAATTTATCGATCATTTTGAAGATTTAAGTGACTTTAGAAATTTTCAAAAAGATTATGTAAGATGCAAAAGTTTTATGGTGAAAGGGATTTCAAGTAAAATAATGAGTCTTACATTGGCTGATCTAAATTATTATTGTAATAAAATATATGGGACAAATCGTTCTGAGAATGAAACAACACCTGTGCCACAAACATGTGAACTCTTTTATTTATCAGAGCCAGACACTTATTACTGGTTAGCTACCAATGATAAAGATGATAGTAGCAAACTTTATAGTGTTGAAAATAATGCAATTGTAGGTGCAACGGAGTTAAGATTAGGAGTTAGACCAGTCATATTGCTTAATCAATATGTAAGTGGAACATTCGAAGACGGTGTTTGGAAAAATATTCAGTAAAGGAGAAAAAGTATGGGAGAAAAATGGTTTAATTTGAGTGCAGATAAAACTGCACAAAAGCTAGAAACTAATATTGAAAAAGGTTTGACGAGCGAAGCGGTTGTTAGCAAGCGTGAAAAATATGGTTTGAATGAATTAAATGCCAAAAAGAAAAAGAGTATTTTGGTAAAATTTTTGGAGCAATTCAAAGATTTTATGATCATTATTTTGATTGTTGCAGCAGTTGTTTCTGGTATTGTGGGAATTCAAGAAGGCGAAGGAATTACAGATACGATTATTATTTTAATCGTAGTTGTACTAAATGCAATTATTGGTGTTGCACAAGAAAACAAAGCAGAAAAATCGTTAGAAGCATTGCAAAAAATGAGTAGTCATGTGGCAAAAGTGGTAAGAGATGGAAAATTATTAGTTATTCAATCACGAGAATTAGTGCCAGGTGATATTGTGATTTTGGAAACAGGGGACTATATACCAGCTGATTTAAGAATTGTGGAAGCTGTGAATTTAAAATCACAAGAAGCAGCCATGACAGGAGAATCTGTGCCAAGTGAGAAATCAGAAAATACAATTGAAGGTGACTGTGATTTAGGTGATAGAAAAAATATGTTGTTTTCTTCTAGTTTAATTACGTATGGTAGAGGCAAAGGAATTGTGGTTGAAACTGGAATGAATACAGAAGTTGGAAAAATTGCCAAAATGATTGACGAGACAGAAGAAAGTGATACACCATTGCAAGTCAAGTTAAACAATTTAGGAAAAACTTTGGGAATTGTGGCTTTGCTTCTATGTGCGGTGATATTTGTGGTAGGAACGTTATATGGAAAAGAACCAATTCACATGTTTATGACAGCGGTATCACTAGCAGTTGCAGCTATTCCAGAAGGTTTGGCAGCTGTTTCTACTATTGTTTTAGCTATTGGTGTGCAACGTATGGTTAAGAAAAATGCGATTGTGAAAAAATTGCCAGCAGTAGAAACATTAGGTTGTGCTTCGGTTATTTGTTCAGATAAAACAGGAACTTTAACGCAAAATAAAATGACAGTCAAGAAAATTTTTGTCAATAGTAGACTTCAAAATATTGAAGAAATCAAAGATAAAACCAACGAACTTGGGATTTTGGTAGCAAATGGAATGTTATGTAATGATACAAAAATTGCAGAAGATGGAACGCTTACAGGTGACCCAACAGAAACAGCATTAGTAGACATGGGATTTAATTTAAAGTATGAAGGCTATACACTTGAAAACTATCCACGTGAATTTGAAATTCCATTTGATTCAGATAGAAAGCTTATGACAACGATTCATAAAACACAAAAACAAGGAGAGTATATTGTTTATACAAAAGGTGGGGTTGACGAATTATTAAAATGTTGCAATACCTATCAGGAAAATGGCGAAGTCAAAAGCGATTTAGAAGATTACAAATCTTTGATTTTGTCAACCAATAAAAATATGGCGGAAAAAGCTTTAAGGGTTTTGGCATTTGGCTATAAAATTATCAATCATTCTTTGACGAAAGATGATATTGAAAATCTAGAAAGTGGTTTGACTTTTGTTGGTATGTGTGGCATGATTGATCCACCAAGAGAGGAAGTAAAAGAGGCTGTTAAAAAATGTGTATCAGCTGGAATTAAAACAGTAATGATTACAGGAGATCATAAAATTACTGCAACAGCAATTGCTAAAGATTTAGGTATTTTGCAAAATGAAAAGGAAGCGATTACTGGTAGTGATTTGGAGAAAATGTCAGATGAAGAGTTGAAACAAAAGGTAAAAAATATTTCAGTATATGCACGTGTTTCGCCAGAGCATAAAGTGAGAATTGTCAAGGCTTGGCAAGCAAATGGTGAAGTGGTTGCCATGACTGGTGATGGCGTTAATGACGCACCAGCTTTGAAAAATGCTGATATTGGTTGTGCGATGGGAATAGTGGGAACAGATGTTGCAAAAGAGGCAGCAGATGTTATTTTGACAGACGATAACTTTTCGACGATTGTAGCGGCTGTAGAAGAAGGAAGACGAATTTATGATAACATTTTGAAGGCAATTGCGTTTTTGCTATCAAGTAACATTGGTGAAATTGTGGTATTATTTTTAGCGATTATGCTAACTCCGATTTTAGCAAAAATATTTGGAATTACGAATATTAGTCAGTTAGAACCGTTACTTCCAATGCACATTTTATGGATTAATTTGGTAACAGATTCACTTCCAGCATTGGCATTGGCGGTTGACCCTGCGGATAAAAGTATTATGAAAAGAAAACCAATTAAAAATAGCAAAGGAATTTTCAACAAAGGAATGACTTGGCGTATTTTATACCAAGGTGTTTGGGTTGGTTTGATTACATTAATTGCATTTATTTTAGGACTTTCATCAAGAGGAACGGAAGAGTATAAAATTGCAGTTGCTCAAACAATGGCGTTTAGTGTGCTTGCTTTGTCAGAATTGGTGCATGTGTTTAATGTGAGAAATAACCAAGTTTCTGTTTTTAAGACAAATCCATTCAATAATAGCAAATTGATTTTAGCAGAAGTTGTCTCAGCAGGTTTGATGTTTGTTGTGCTATTTGTACCAAGCTTAAGAGAAATTTTCAGTTTGGAAGTATTACCAGCTGATAAATTATTTGAGACGATTTGTTTAATATTGTCACCAATTGTAATAGTTGAAATATTTAAAAAGTTGAAAATTAATGGAGAACATTAAATGATGCATAATATATGGAATCCGTGGCATGGATGCAGAAAAATTAGCGAGGGCTGCCAAAATTGTTATATGTATTTTTTAGACGAAATGCGTGAGCAAGATGGCAGCTATATTTATAAAGTAAAAAATAAGTTTGACTATCCACTTAAAAAGAATAAAGATGGTATGTATAAAATCAAAAGTGGAGCGCAAGTTCGTGTATGTATGACTTCAGATTTTTTCTTAGAAGAAGCAGATGAGTGGAGAGAGGAAGCATGGCAGATTATGAAGAAACGTTCAGATGTCGTATTTTATTTGCTGACAAAACGTCCACAAAGAGTAGAAAAGTGCTTGCCTCAAAATTGGAGAGAAGGCTGGGAAAATATTTTTTTTAGCGTCACTTGCGAAAACCAAAAAAGAGCTAATGAACGAATTCCAATTTTGCTGGATTTGCCATTTAAACATAAAGGAATTATGGTAGCTCCATTTATAGATGAGGTGCATATTGAAAATTACTTACAAAAAAATATCATAGAACAAGTGACTTGTGGTGGAGAAAATTATGTTGGAAGTCGTCCCTTAAAATATGAATGGGTAAAGAGCTTGTATGATGAATGTGTTTTGCATGATGTGAATTTTGAATTTTTTGAAACAGGTACAGAATTTATCAAAGATGGGAAGCAATATCATTTGCCCAATAAAAAATTGCAAATGCAAATGGCATATAAATCTGGATTAAATCATGAAGGGAAACCAGTAAATTTTAAACTAGAATTACCAGAAGAAGAACAAATTGATTTTTTTGAATTACTATAAAATGATTTACTTTCCAAAAAGTATATGTTATAATTCATTTCAAGGAGACAAAATTATGAATATACTATTGGTTTTAGCTTTTTTGTTTTATATTGGAAGTTCATTTGGCTGGGTTTTGGAGTTGTTTTTTAGACGTTTTGTGTCAACGAAAAAATGGATTAACCCTGGATTTTTAACAGGACCCTATTTGCCCATTTATGGGGTTGGACTTTGTACATTATTTTTGTTATCTTTAGTTGATATTTCATGGATAAGAAATTCAGTTTTACAGAACGTAACGATTATTATTTTTATGGGACTAGCCATGACATTGATTGAATATGTTGCGGGAATTATATTCATTAGAGGAATGAAAGTCAAGTTATGGGATTATTCGGATCGATGGGGAAATGTAGATGGAATTATTTGTCCATTGTTTACAATTTTGTGGAGTATTTTAGGAGCATTGTATTATTTTCTGATACAAAATCATATGCTTCGAGCAGTTGCTTGGTTATCGAATAACTTAGCGTTTTCTTTTGTTATTGGATTTTTCTTTGGAATTTTGACAATCGATATGGCACATTCAATTGATTTAGTAGTAAAACTTAGAAGATTTGCGCAAGAAAATGATATTATTGTCAAATTTGAAGAATTAAAAAATCACATTAGAGAAGGACAAGAAAAACGAAAAGAAAAAATCAATTACATATTTGCTTTTAAAACTAAGAAATTGTTTACTGAAACGTTGGCAGAATATAAGTTAAAATATTTTAACAAAAAGTAAAGAGAAAAGAGGAAAATCAAATGAAAAATCAAAAAGGAATTACTCTAATGATACTTGTTGTAACGATTATCATTATGTCGATTATAGTAGGAAGTATATCTTTTTCATCTAGTTCCAGTTTTAAAATGAAAGGCTATTATGATATGTGTTCAGATATTGAGTTATTAGATGAAAAAATAGCGATTTATTATGTACAAAATAAAAGTTTGCCGATTACATCTGAAACTAAAGATATTCAAGAATTAATTGAAAATTACGCGCAAGACAATGTCAATTATAACCCGAATAACAGCGGAAATTTGTACAAAATTGATTTGAATAAATTAGAAAATTTATCATTAAATCAGACTGATTATTATATTGATGAGGTAAGTCATACCATTTATTCTGCTAAAAAAACAGAATTAGAGGGGCAGTATTATTATACCACTCCTCTTGCTTATAAGGAAGTAAATTTAAGTTTGTATAAATAATTATTTTAATTCCACAATTGTGACACCATCTTCACCTTCACCAAAAGTGCCCAAACGGAAACTTTTGACATGGGGGTGATTTTTTAAAAAGTTATGGATTCCGCGTCTTAATATTCCAGTACCCTTTCCATGCACAATTTGCACATTTTGCAAACCATTTAAAGAACAATTATCCAAATATTTGTCAACAACAAAGCAAGCATCTTCCACATTTTTTCCAATGACGTTAATTTCAGGAGAAATACTAGAAACTTTAAATTCACGTTTTGCATTATTAGAAGAAGTAGTCTGTTTTTGAGGTTTATTTTTTGCTTCAATTAAATTTTCTAATTTAAAAGAAGTTTTCATACTTCCAATTTGAACCATAACAGTATTATTTTTTGTCAAGTTAGAAACAATAGTTCCGATTTGGTTCAAATGCGGAATTTCCACGGTCAATCCAACTTTTACATCATTTTTTTGCAATGTTTTTTCTTGTTTTGGAACAGAGTTTTTGGTAGAAGACAAATCATCAATTTTTTGATTTAATGTATTTCTAATTTGGTTTGATTTTTTAGCATTTGGTTGTTGTTCCAGTTCACGTATCATTTTATTTGCATCTTCTTTAGCTTCTAGTAAAATTTCTCGTGCTTGTATTTTAGCTTTTTCAATGATGTCATTCTCTGTTTTAGTAAGTTGTTCAAAATCAAGTTGATATTGATTTTTTAGTTTTTGTGCTTCACGCAAATCAATTTCGATTTTTGATTTGTCAACTTCTATTTGTCGTTTATTTTCATAAATTTCATTTAGTAAATCTTCAATATTGGCGGTGTCAGTTTCAATAAAATCTTTAGCACGATTAATAATTGCTTGTGAAATACCTAATTTTTCACTAATAATAAAAGCATTACTTCTACCAGGAACTCCAATTAGAAGTTTGTAAGTAGGGGATAAAGTTTCAAAATTAAATTCTACACTAGCATTTTCAAAATTTTCTGTGATTAATGCGTAATTTTTAATTTCATGGTAATGTGTAGTTGCCATGGTCAAAATTTTTTCATGATTAAAATGTTCTAAAATGGAGATAGCTAAGCTAGAACCTTCAATTGGGTCAGTTCCAGACCCCAATTCGTCAAGCAAAACAAGACTATTTTCGGTTGCTTTTTCTAAAATATGTGCAATATTGGTTATATGTGAGGAAAAAGTGCTGAGTGAATCTGAAATGCTTTGCTCATCTCCAATGTCAGCAAAAATCTCGTCAAATACAAAAATGCTACTGCCAGACTTTGCAGGAATATGAAGACCTGCTAATCCCATTATATGAAGTAATCCAACCGTTTTTAAAACAACAGTTTTTCCACCAGTATTAGGACCTGTGATAATTAAACTGGTAAAATTTTTACCAAGTTCAATCGTATTTTTTACGACTTTGTCAAGTGGAATAAGTGGGTGAAAACAATCAATCAAACATATGGATTTTTCAGTATTTATTACAGGTTCAGTACAATCAAATTCTTTTGAAAATTTGGCTTTTGCAAAAATAAAATCAAGTAAACCGATTAAATTGGTTGTATTATTTAATTCATCAGTTAAATCAAAAAATAGGGAAGATAGGTTCATCAAAATTTTTTCGATTTCAATATTTTCTTCTGTGTGCAAGTTGCTAATTTCATTGTTGATTTCAAAAATAACCATAGGTTCGATAAATACCGTAGAACCACTGGTAGAAGTATCGTGCACAAATCCTTTTACTTGAGATTGATATTCACTTTTTACAGGAATAACAAAACGTCCATTTCGGATGGTTACAATTGGTTCTTGAATGTATTTTGAATGCAAAAGGGAATGTAGTTTTGTGTGAATTTCAGCTTCTTTTTTGCGAATATTATTACGAATGCTTTTTAAAGTGACTGAAGCATTGTCATCAATTGTATTTTCGTCAATGATGGCTGTTGTAATGGCTTTTATAATACTTGGATTGGAATATAAATTTTCAAATAAATTTGTCAAGTTTGGAAAATCGGCGCTATTAACGATTTCGGTAAAGAAATAGGATTTTAGTCCTTGTGAAATTTGCAAAATATGAGTTAACTCTAAAAGCATTTTTGCATTGAGAGAATTGCTATTTTCTAGCATTTTAAGATGAATGGAAATATTTGCAATCTCACTAAATGAAATTGCCCCAAGACGATACAAAAGTGTGACAGCCTCACTAGTTTGTTTTTGTGCTTTTTCGATATCTTTTTTATTTGAAAAAGGCATTAACTCGGATGCCTGATTTTTCCCAATATAAGTAAACGCAAACTCTGCTAAAATTTTGCGTATTTTATCAAATTCTAATTTTTCAAGGGATTTTGTATTCATTTTTTGAGTCCTTTCTTTTATTTATAATATCACAAAATACGAAAAAAAGCAATTTATAAAATAAAAAGTCCTCAGAAATACTGAGGATTAGTTCTATTTTACTAACATTGGTCCGATTTGGGTTACGGTTCCAGCACCTAAAGTTAAAACCAAATCATGTGGCATAGCATGCTCCTTTATATACTTTACAACTTTTTCAAATTCTGGAATATACAGAACTTCTTTTCCAAGAGACTTCATTTTATTGGCTAAATCTTGAGAAGAAATTCCAATGGTGTTTTGTTCTCTGGCAGCATAAATATCAACTAAAATGACATGATCAAAGTCTATTAAGGATTGTGAAAAAGTATCTAAATTGTTGGCTGTTCGAGAATAAGTATGAGGTTGAAAAATAACCCAAGATTCATGATATTTCTTGTTTTTAATGGCTGTGCTAACAGCTGAAATTTCAGTGGGATGATGTGCATAATCATCAAAAACAGAAATTTCGTTAAAAGAGCCTTTATATTCTAATCTGCGTTCTGCACCAGTAAAACTTTTTAGAGATTCGAATATAATATTTTTGTCAATGCCATAATAATCACAAACAGCAATACATGCTAAAGCATTTGACACATTGTGTTTGCCAACAACAGACAAAACAAAATGATGATAAAGTTCAGTGTGTTTATAAATATCAAAATTGGCAAATCCATTTTTGTCAAATTCAATATTTTTTGCAATAAAGTCTGCATGTTCATTTTCAATGGCATAAGAAATAAATTGTGATTTAACAATATTTTTTAAAGCAAAGCAGTTTTTATCATCGGCATTCGTTACAAGTAAACCATCTTTTTCTAGGATACAAGAGAAATCTTGAAAGGCTTTGATAACATTATCAAAAGTTTTATAATAATCTAAGTGGTCACTGTCGATGTTTAAAATAATTTCTGTTTTTGGAAAAAAGTTTAGAAAATTTGCATGATATTCACAAGATTCCAAAATGAAATATTCACTTTTACCAACATGATAATTTCCTCCAATATTTTTTAGCATGGCGCCAACTTCAATAGAAGGATCTTTTCCAGCATTTAAAAAGCAAATAGATAACATTGAAGTGGTAGTAGTTTTTCCATGTGTCCCAGCGACACAAATTGTTTCTTGATACATCTTTGTTAAATAACCAACAAATTTGCCACGTGTCACAAGTGGAATCTTATTTTGACGAGCAGCTAATATTTCTGGATCGTCTTCACGAACAGCAGCAGAAAAAACGATTAAATCAGAATTTTGTGCGTTTTGAATATCATGTCCGATTACTGTTTTTATGCCATGTGCATTTAAATTATCTGTTATTTGACTTTGCGTTAAGTCAGAGCCAGTAACAGTATAACCCCAATTATGTAGTGTTTCAGCAATGGCACTCATGCTAATTCCACCAATTCCAATTAAATGTATATGTTTATATTTTTTTAAGTTATCAATTTCAAAATCCATTTTTGTGTCCTCCGAAAAAATCTAAATGTATTATACAATTAAATTATGCAATTTTCAAGTATAATGTTAATATTATTATGTTATTTTTTAGGAAAGTTATGTATCAAAAATTAAATGTTTTACTTAAAATAAATCGTTTTAAAAATTTTTTG
>CATLEX010000038.1 GCA_949927455.1 uncultured Clostridia bacterium | reverse complement strand
GCTTGACATCTCTAATAAATGTAGTTTTTTCGTCTACATTTACTTCTTTTTTTATTTTATTTTTTCTATGAATATTTCTTTTTTGAACTAAACTATCCTTTAAAACTACATGTGTGTGTGTGTGTGTGTGTGTGTGTGTGTACAGCCGCAAGGGTTTGCGCTATTTTAACTAGTTCAATTACTTTTTGCTTTTTCATTTTTACAACTCCTCTATTGTGTGTTAGTTTTATTTTAGCATTTATTTGAATGCATGTCAATAGATTTGTTGTATGTTACATTTTTATTATATATTTGTTATCTTTTTGTAATATATTGTCAAATAATAACAAAAAACCAACTATCTAAAGTTGGTTTAAGATTTTTCGTTTTGTTAATTTTTTGTAGTCTTGAAATTAAATTTTATCAAGACTTACAAAAGTTTAACAAAAATTTTTCTTGGCTGGGCTGGTGGGATTCGAACACACGCATGCCAGAGTCAAAGTCGTAGCCTTCATTTTATAGTTACCATTATTTAAAATTAAACTTTGGTATTTAAACTATCCATTTTACAAAGCTTTACAGTTATTATTTTATAAAATATTTATATCACAATATTTTATAAAAATCAAATTTAAAAAAGAATTTGTTTGACATTTGTTTGACAAAATTCATAACAATTGACTTACTTATTGATATTCATATTTAAAGTCAAATTATTTTTGTCAATCAATTTTGCTAGGTATTTTTATTAACATTTGATAATCTTTAACATGATTTAATAACAACTAACTTTTTTTGTAATTTTATGATATAATATTTTTATAGTATGAATTTATAAATAAAGGAGAAAATATTATGAACAAGTCAAACAACAAACTATTTCAAACTTTTTTTGTTATATTAGGATTAATTTTTATAATTGCAATATGTGTTAGTATCTATATGATTTTTAAATTTATTTGGAATTCCATAAAAGATTATCCAACTATTACCGTCGCAATTATTACTGGTTTTCTATCTATAATTGCGATTATTGTTCAAAAAGTATGGGAAAGAAAAGATAACAAGGAACAAGAAATTAGAAATAAAAAATTACCAATATATCAAAAAATGATTAATGAATTCTCTTATTTCTTTTATAATGATCCCAATTTAACAACCGAAGAAGAAAAAGAAAATTTTCAAATCGAAAAAATTAACAGATTAATTAAGTTTGTAGCAGATAATAATGGTGAGTTAATCACATGGGCATCAGATTCAGTTTTAAAAGAATGGTCTATTTTTAGAAAAATTGCTATAAATAATTCAGGAAACGGAATAGAATTGATGTTTCAAATTGAAAAGTTATTTTATACTATAAGAAAAGATTTAGGTCATAAAAATGAAAATCTACTAAAAGGTGATATACTAAGATTGTGGGTTAATGATATAGATAATATCTTAGAGAAACCTTCTCAAGATGAAAATAAACAAAAATAAATAGTTAATATACATATAAGATCCTATTAATAGGGTCTTTTTTGTCGTCTTAAAGAGAAATGCCACAAACTCTATAAAAGTGATAGGTGTGATGAGCCGATGCAGTAAATTCATTCGTATTTGTGTAAACAGTCTATTTACACAAAATGCGTGAGTGAGATTTTACAACACAGACTCACAATAATTAAAGAGTAATGGGAGGCAAAACTTGAAATGAATTTATAATTGTAAAAAGTTTGGGCAAGGATGAACAAGACACTTCTATTAGTGTCAGCAATTATAGTAGCAAAATTGCTACTTACTAGACTACCTATAAAACAAGGCGACCGACTGACGGTTTCTAAAATATAGGTGTGATAATTCTTTTTGGCATAAGGGAATTATTACACCTAATCCCCTTTGCTCTCTCCCTCTGGTTTCTATTTTTAGCAAAGTGAATTGAGTAAGAAAAAACTTTTTCTTGCTCATCTTAAATAAAAAATGTAGCTAACATTTTTTTATTTAAGAACCAAAATATAGAAAATATTTTGGTTAAGGGTTGTAGGGATTTGCCCTGCCACACGAACACTTTTGAAAAAAGTGTTGTAGTGTGTTACAACACAACCAAAAAAAGCAGAAAAATTATATTGCCTAGTGTTAATTCATAAAGCAAAGAAAGGAAATATGAAATGAGTTACGCAATAATTAGAAATACGAAATACAAAAGAGAAAATTTAAAAGGAATCTTTCGCCATAATGAAAGACGAAATAAAAATTATTCTAATAAAAATATAGATAAAGAAAAATCTTATTTGAATTATTCTTTGAAAGAACCACAATTTAGTTATGAGAAGGAATTTGATAGAATTAGAAAGAAATATGATTTAAAAGGACAAGTAAAAATAGTAAGTAATATTGCTTGTGAATATATTATTACTTCAGATAAAGAGTTTTTTGAGAGTATTGGCTCAGAAGAAACAAAACGATACTTTGAAACTGCTTATAAATTTGTTTGCCAATATAAAGATTTAGGAGAACAATATATTTTGTCAGCAAACGTACATATGGACGAGGAAACGCCTCATCTTCATTTGATGTTTATTCCAGTCGTTCATACAAAAGATAAAAATGGAAATGATATTGATAAAATTGCTTGTAGCGAGTTTTGGAAAGCCAAAGATAGTTATCGACAATTGCAAGATGCTTTTTATGAATTTATGGTGTCAAATCATTTTGATTTGGAACGAGGAAATGAAAATGGTAGAGTTCATTTGTCAGTTGAAGATTACAAAAAAGTCACGAATTTTGAAAAATCGAAAGCTGTTTTGCAAGATATAAAATTAGAATTGCCAGAAACTCCTGATATTAAAGATTTTGGAAGATTAATGAGAAATCGAGATGAGAAAATTCAAGAATTGATTATTTCTCCAAAAGATAAGCAAATACAAGAATTATATGAACAAAATTCCTTGCTTTACCTAACTTTGCAAAGCCAAGTAAAAACAGTTGAAAGAGCTTCAAAATATGAAAAAGAAAGAAAATCTATTATGGCTGAAAATAAAGATTTAAAAAGTCAATTTGAATCTATAGAGACTAACTATTCTTTGAAACTAAACAAAGAAATAGAGAAACTAGAACAAAAATATGAAAGCGAAATTTATCAATTAGAAAATGAAAATCGCTTTTTGAAAAAAGTCATTTCAACTTTAGAAAAAACGATTGATAAATTTATTCATTGGATATGCAAAAAGTTTTCTATGCCTTCTGAAGATGAAGTGATTAGAGAATTTGAGATTGAAAACGACACTTATCTTGACCCGGAAATGCAGATTGAATATGAAGAAAATATGTATGATATTGAACTTGATGCATAAAATTTTAATTTTTTTCAAAAAGGGCGCTGACAAATTTGAATTTGTACGTTATAACTTAATTAATGTATGTACATTATAAAAACTTTGTAGGAGGAAATTTATGAAAGAATGTAGTTTATATGATTTTGACTCGGCAGAATTGTTTGAGTGTATTAGTGATACGAAAGTTAGTTTGAAAAATAATAATATGGAATATCGAAATATTTTCTATAAGATTGAGCGAATTTTGAATAAGTACCCTAGTATTCGAGATATTTTGGAAGATCAAACGGCTCATAAGTTAAGTTTTCCAGAATGTGAAGCATTGGTAAAAGTGGTTAATTTGTTTTATGAATTGCTAAGATTTGAAGAATATGAGATTTTCCTTTTGGGTGGTCGAGAGTGTTGCAATTATTTTAGTAGGATGGGGGTGTTATAAATTTTAAAATGGAGTGGTAGACTATTCTATCACTCCTCGAATATATTCAAAAATTTTCTTATGTCCATTATGATTTGGATGTAATCCATCAATAAAATCATCTTTTTCCAATATCTCTTGCATTGGGATATACTTGATTTTATTATTCTTGCATAATTCTTTTAATTTTGCATCATAATCTAAAATAAGTTTTAAATCTCTATCATATTCGGAAATAATATTATTATCATAATATTGGTTTGGTTTCCACAAAAATTTTTCATCGCTTTCTATTCTGGTTAGTCCTAGAATTATCAAATTACATCCATTTTCTGTAACAGTTTTCGCAATTTTTTCTATATTCGATTTATACTGTTCAATATTATTCTTATGCTCTCCATTAAAAACTTGTGTATCATTAACTCCAATAGAAAGTATCACTGTATTTGTAAATTCTTTATGCATAAATGATTGTAATATATTATTAATTTTATTCAATATATCTGAACTTGTAGCACCAGGAAAACCTTCAATATGAACATAATTGTTACATACCTTAGAATCATCTTGATTAACAATATAATTTTTAAACATTGTAGCCCATCCACCATTTTCAAAATCTCCAATTCCATATGTAATGCTATCTCCTATAATAATATAATTTGTTCCCATCAATAATACCTCCATATATTTTTTATCTTCTAGCAAAGAAATTATTTTAATATTTTCCAATGTCCTGTTTTCTTAGATCCTTCTCTTGAAATAAAATTTACATCTTGCAAATGTTTTATTGCTCTTGATATAGTTCTATCAGAAAGTTTCGTTTCCCTTACAATTTCTTCTCTTGTTATTTGAGAATTATTAATAATTAACTTAAAAATTTGTTGTTCGTTTTTCGTTAATTTTATTGTGTCACTTAAAGTGTCATTTATTGTGTCATTTTCTGACACATTATCTTCATATTCAAAAGGATTTTCTCTATATTGAAAAGAAACTCTTAGAAAATGATCCATAAATTTAAAACAACTTTTATCATAAGCCTCTAAAATTCTTAATACACCAGAACCAATATTTTCAATTAAATCGACATCTTTGAATACTCTAATTAGTTCTTTATTTCTTGGTGCTGTAACACCTTCTAAAAATTCTTCTTGCGACAATTCTTGTGGAAGTCCACCACCAGAAGTAATCTCAATTCTATCAGAATATAATTCAATAATTGGAGATGTGCTATAAGTATAGTCACTATGAACAATCGCATTAATAACTGCTTCTTTAAGTGCTTTGCTATCAATCATTTCAACTTCTTTTCTGCCTTTGTATTCGATTTTAGCATATACTGTATTTTCTGCTACTAATCTGTCTAATATTCTATGTGTAGCAGTTATAATACAGCAATAGCCATATTCGTGATTTTCTATTAATTCAAATTTATTTGTTCCCAAATATTTTACTAATTTTATCGAAACATTATTTTCATCAGCCAATAAATATGCATTATAATTATATTTTCCATCAGCTGTTAAAAGATTTAGATTTTTCGCAAAATTATCATTTAATTTTAATCCATGTTCTTCATAATAAATTTTTAATTGATTAAAAGTCAAATCTTGTCTAGGAGATTCAATTTCTTTTAAAGAATTTTTCACACGTTTTGCATACATTTCATCAATCATATCTAAGGTCATTCTCTCTTTACTACTTCCAACTCTTATGTAACAGCCTTCTGGAACTCGTCCTTTCTTGCGTAAATAATAAGGTTTTTCCGTACCACTTGAAATCACAATTTTTATAACATCTTTATTATCTATTTTCTCCACAATTACATCAAATAAACCTAAAGTTGATGGCTGAATGTTATTTTTTATTCTATCCTTGATTTGTAATTGCATTTGGTCAAGATTATCAATTCCAATTGCTTGACCATTTTTGTTAATGCCAATATAAATTATTCCGCCTTCTTTGTAGTTAAGAAAAGCTATGACTTCTTTCTCGAAGTCATCATTTAGTTGTTGTTTGTATTCGATACGATTATTTTCAGTATTTTTCATATAACTAACTCCTTGCATTCTTATTTTTCAGCACATATATTAAGTTGTCCTAAAAATTCATAATAATCTTCTTCAATATGAGTTTGTTTTAAATTATTGAATATTCTTTCCTTTAGATCATGCAAAATGTTTTTAACAATATTATCTTCTAATTTATTACCTCTTAATTTATTTTCTATAAATTTAATTCTTCCATTAGGTGCAGTCATTATGTCTTGTTCTGTTATTACAACTGATAACTCTTTTTCTTTTAATATTTTGCAAAGTTCACCATATAATATTCCTGTTTTTATAAAATCTTCCGATGTAATTATTCTTCTTGAATCATAAAGTTCATCGTATCTTTTCCATGTATTAGAATTATATTTTTTAAACTCTAATTGTTTATCACGTGCTGGTTTATCACTATCACTTAGTACTAGATATCTTCGTGGAATTAATTCTAAAATATTACAAGTAGATTTTATATCTTTGACACCATTGGAAAAACAAGTACCATAACTCTTTAAATTTTCAACATCTTTTTTATATTGAGCAGGAATTTTCGATAAAGCAGTATGAAATAATACTTTATCTGTCCATCCTTCAAAAACAATATTAAAATCTTTTAGTGATTCAAATAGAGAATATCCTAATGCATTATAAATTACTTCTTCATCTATATAATTTGAAGAATTTACTTGCTCTATTGTAGTTTTCTCTTTCTGTTTTTTTACAATATAGTGTATATCTATATTCTCTTTATCAATCATAAAAATAGAATGAGTACTATAAAAGACTATATTATCCTTAGAAATATTTAGTAATTCATCTCTTAAATGCCTTTGACCTTTTATGTGCAAACTTATTTCAGGCTCATCTATTATAATGACACTATTTTTTAAAGATTTGCTTTTATTTTTAGCTGAAATTAGTAGTAAAAAGGTAACAAACCTTTTAAATCCATCACTTCTATCTGATAAATCGTAATGATTATATGTATCTTTAATAGAAATAACTAAATCTGCACCATCTGGCTCTAATGAAAATTCTATATTTCTATAATCGGGCCAAACATTTACAAAATGCTTGGTTGTACTCTTAGCTACTCTTTTTAAAGTATTTCTTAAGGAATTAAGATTTTTTTCTTTTGCTTCTGCAATTGTCTGTTCTATATCTGTTATTCCTAATAGTTGAAACATAGATTTTAAAGGTAAGCATAAATTAGGATTTTTTGCAAATTTGTCTAAGTTTATTTTCGGTGGTAATAGATTTTTTTCATTATATTCCCAAAAAATAACATTTGGCATTTTCTCACTTACTTCTTTTTTTATTGCCCTTATTAATAATTCTTCTACTTCGTTAAAATCTATATTTTCTAATTGCTCAATAGATTCTTCTGATAATATAGATGAATCTATAATAGAAAATTTTGATAAATCTAGAGCCTTTCCTTCTAATTTTCTTGTTAATACCAATTCAGTAACATTCTCAGGATATTTTTTAAAATCAGATGAAATAGTGTATTCATCAAATTTGAAATTAAATACATTTCTAGTTTCTGTCATAAAGTTTATTCTACAATATCCTTTACATTCCTTACACAACTTTTTTAAATCTAATTTTTTATTATTTATTTGAGCAATTGTTTTTGAGTAGTTCTCCATATATATTTTTGATTTCACATTGTTATATATGTCTTCGAATTCATCATCAGTAAAGATAAAATCAAAATCAATGTACGATTCTTTAATAATTTCATCATCAGCAGGTTCTCTCTGATCTTTTTTTGATGGCATATTATCATTATCTAAAAAAGATAGAGCTTTCAAAATATTGGATTTTCCAGCTTCTATTTCTCCTACAAAAATCTTGCACTTTTCAAAATCCGTTAATTCAAGGTATTCAATGGATCTAAAATTTTTAATAGTTATTTTCTCTATTTTCATAATCAATTACTTCCCTTCTATTTCTTATTTATCAACCACTCATATACTTCATCTTCTGTCAAAACTCCATGTTTCAACTTATTCACCTTATCCTTAGCATCCTTCTTCCACTTCTCAAAATCTTTCTTCATCTGTTCATTATCCTTATTTCTCCCAACAGCCATCGACTTTTGCTGATATAGCCTTCGATATTCTGCCAATGCTTTATTTTGCTTCAATCTTTCATTATATGCTTGAAAAGCGCCTTGCTCTCTGCAAGTTTTTCCATTTGCTTTCGGATAATCACAATAAATCTCATCTAGTCTTGAACTAGGAATAAAATACATTCCACAATTCTGACATTTCTTAATTGGCAAATTACTCATTTGCACCAATTCTTCTAACACAACATAGCAAACTGCTGACAAATCATTACTCTGGTGCATATCTACCATAGAAACCAACATTGCGTTGTCTTTCAAGTGATTTAACAACTCTATTTCATTCATATTGCCAAATTCTTGATTCTTAGTCGAATAACTATCTCGTATCAAAACATCATTTTTATTGTAAGTAAATGCTTGTCCTTTATGTTTCATTAAATATACAGCAAATCTTTGAGCAGGTGTAAATTCTTTCAATTCTTCATTTTCATTCAGATTATACACGTAATTCACAAAATCAAGCATTTCTTTCTGCACTTCTTGGATTTTTTCTTGCAAATCATGATATATTCTTTCCATCTCTTTTAAATATTCGACATCATCTGCGTATTTTCCTTTTAATTCAAGCTTATAATCTTTTTCAAGGTCTTTTAAAATCTCGAATCCATACGCAAAAAAGAAACTCTCATAAGCTTTTTCATAACTTTCTAAATTAGCATTCAAAAATCTCAACAAAAACATTCCCATTCTTTCTACATACGGAAAATATAAGTTAGCTGGAAACTTCAAGCCTTGTTCTTGCTGACTTCTGTTTTCAGACTCTTTCTCATCAAAATATATATTTACTAATCTATTATCATAATCCACTTTTGTATTAGCCTTATACAAATATAATGGTGTTGAATAATATTCTTGTTTCTCATCTTTATTAAACCAAATATAAAAATTGTCGAAAAAAATTTTTTCTGGCAAAACTCCACTCATTTCAATATCTCCCTAGAATCAATTGTTAACAATTAATATTTTTTTACATTTTGTTATTGACATTCTATAATTATTATACTATAATCCTAATATAATTACAATACTTTCTTAGCAAAAATATTGTTAAAAATATTGCAAACAAAAAATCAACCAAAGGAGAAAATGCAGAATTGAACACTAAAGAACAGATTTTAGACTTATATTACAATGAACATTTAAAACAAAATAAAATTGCCGAAATAGTTGGAACAAGCACACAATATGTTTCAAAAATCGTAAAAGCAGATACTCGCAATAAACAAGAAAAAGAAAATCGTAAACAACAAAATAGCGAAAAAAGAGTAGTTTACTTACAAAAGTACTTCAAAACTTATGAAAGACCAAAGAAAGATGATGCTTCTTATGAGCAAATGAAAAATCAACAAAAACAAGATGCCATTGAATTATCGTATCATAATGAGCTTTCAGACCTTGCCTTTGCAAAATGGAATTCTAGTGCTTATTATACTGATAAAAAAGGCAATTTAGTATTAGATAGAAAATTAACAGTTGGATTTGATGTTCCAAAAACAATCAATATGAATATCAAACTACCAACTCAAAAATATAAACATTCTTGTAATTATTAGATTTTATTATTTTAATAAAGTCTATTTTTTTATGAAAAAAATTAACGAAAGGAGGACAAAATTATGCCTGAAAAAATTGAAGATAGTTATGCTTTCATGTTTACTTCTTATCCAGATGTAGTAAATGTTGAACAATTACAAGAAATGCTTGGAATTGGCGTTACTCTCGCTTATCGCTTAGTAAGAGAGCAGAAAATTAGAGCATTTAAAGTTGGTAGAGAATATAAAATACCAAAAGCAAATGTAATTAGCTATTTAATGAATGAAAACGCTTAAATCACTAGACATTAATTTACTTCCATGATATTATATTCTTGATATCAATAAGTAGGTTAAAATTTAAGTTGTTATGCAAAGAAAGGAGTATTATGAATATAACAGCAAACCTATTTATCAAACGTGGTTTATACTACGTTATTTTAAATTATAGAGATAACAATAATAAAAGAAAACAAAAATGGATTCCTACTGGAATACCAGAAAAAGGAAACAACAAAAGAATAGCCAATCAAAAATTAGATGAGATCAAACGAAACTATCAAAAATACTTACCAATGGAATCTACTTTTGAATTAGAAGAAACCGATAAATATTTTGAAGTATACCTTAATGAGTGGTTAGAATCACACAAAAATAAAATTGAAGAAAACACTTACGATTCCTATAAAACTGTTGTCAAGAAATCAACTGAATTTTTCAATGGTCAAAATATAAAGTTAAAAGATTTAAAACCAATTCATATTCAAAAGTTTTACGATTCTTTATTTGCAAAAGGATTAAAAAGCAATACTGTATTGCACTATCATGCCAATATCAGAAAAGCTTTAGATGTGGCTATGAAACTTGATATTATACCAAGTAATCCTGCTGATAAGATTGAAAGACCAAAAAAGAATCAATTTATTGGAGATTTTTATAGTATTGCTGAATTAGAAACATTATACAAAATATCAAAAAACGATCCATTATATATCGTGATACTTTTAGCTAGTTTTTATGGTTTAAGACGAAGTGAAGTTTTAGGTTTGAAATGGCCTGCCTTTGATTTCACTAATAATACGATCACTATCAAACATAAAGTAATAGAAACAATCGTAGATAATAAGAGAACACTACTTTTGAAAGATAAAACAAAAAATCTTTCTAGCTATCGTTCTTTGCCATTAATGCCTGAAATAAAAGAAGCTTTGCTTGAACACAAGAAAAAAATTGAAACTAATAAAAAACTTTGCCGAAATAGTTACAATAAAGAATATAAAGATTATATTTGTGTAGATGCTGTAGGAAAAATATTTAGACCTGAATATATTACTGACCACTTTTCTCTAGTATTGAAAAAGAATAATTTAAGACATATTCGTTTTCATGACTTGAGACATTCGTGTGCAAGTTTATTATTAGCAAAAAAAGTTCCCATGAAAGCAATTCAAGAATGGCTTGGACATTCTACTTATTCTACAACAGCAAATTTATATACCCATTTGGAAAGCAATACAAAAAATATCTCTGCCAATATTTTATCAGAAGCAATCAATTTATCATAATTTGGCTTTGGACAAGTTTGTTTGACATTTTGTTTGACATATAAGAAAAATAGTGAACTACAGTCTCCTGAATCTCACTATTTTCATTGGCTGGGCTGGTGGGATTCGAACACACGCATGCCAGAGTCAAAGTCTGGTGCCTTACCGCTTGGCTACAGCCCAATAAATTAAAATTTTATATTTGTTTCACAAATTTTGCATAATTTTTAATGGGGTGGAAGATGGGACTCGAACCCACGGTCTCCAGTGCCACAAACTGGCGCGTTAACCAGCTACGCTACATCCACCATTTCTCTATTAGTTTTCTTCACAATGCTATTTTATTTTAAACCATTATTGATTATTTGTCAATAGTTTTAAAAATTTTTTTCAAAATTGTAACCAATTTTCTAAAATCGAATATTATATAACATACAAATGATTTTTGAAAAGAGTTCTATAAAGCAAAGGGGGGAAATTATTATGCCAGAGAACAGAGGATGCGGATGCGGATTTGGTTTTGACAGTGATTGTATTTGGATCATTCTTCTTATCTTAATCATCTGCTGTTGTTGTGGAAACAACGGTGGTAGAGGCGGATGTTGCTAATCCATACAATAAAACCATTAACAAAACCGATATAATCATAGATTATATCGGTTTTTATATAATCTAAAATTTCTATAATTCAAAACCAAATGGTAACAATTCTTTCATAGTATATTCTTTATACTCTTTTTCATTTTTGTCTTCTACTGTAAAAACCTTAAAATTAGAATCTACAAATTCACTCATAAATTGCCTACAATAACCACAAGGCAAACACGCTTCTGCTTTGTTTCTAACATTTGATCCAACAACTGCAATACTTTCAAATTCTTTTTCACCTTCTGAAATTGCCTTCACAAATGCTACTCTTTCCGCACAAATCGACTGTATCCCATGGTTTGCTATATTACAGCCTGTATACTTTTTTCCAGATTTTGCAGTTAATACTGCTCCTACATAAAAATTATTATATGGTTCATGGCTGTTACTTTGCATTTTAGTCGCTAACTCCAAATCTTGTTTTACATCATTTATCATTTTTTATCATTTCCTCCTTATTTCTTTTTAATTTAATACGCAAATCATTAATCCAACCTTTTTTATATTTTAGCGAAATATAACCAATCGAACTTGCAAAAAAAGCACCAATTGTATCCACAATCAAATCTTCCATTGTATCTCTTAAAGCTTCTCTTCCTGTTAAAAGCATATTTCCTTGCAATTTATATTTTTGCATGTCTGTTCCAAATAAACCATCTGCAGAAAATTCATAAATTTCCCAAATAACCCCAACCTGAACAGCAAAACAAAACGCAAAATAAGCAACAAAAAATGGTGACAAAGTTACTCGATTGTTATTATGGTTTAAAATATCAATCAAAGAAAATCCTAAAAATCCAACCATAACACTACTAAAAGCATGTAAAATAATATCCCAGTATGGAATTTTATAATAGTATTCCCTCACTTCACCCAAAAAAATCGCTGCATACAAAAAAAATACATACAAATAATAGATTTTTCCCGAAATTTCTAATTTAAACTTTTTCGTCAGCATTCCTGGAAGTAGCATTGCAAATATTCCCAAACAACATTCCAAAAGCATTAAGATATAATCACTCTTCACTCTTTCGTCTACATTCTCAACGATTGTTGGGGTTGTAGCAATTTGGAAAATCAAAAAAACAATCGGTGCAACAAAACTTATCATAACAATTGTACTAAAAATTTTACCAATCTTTTGTTTCATTTCTGGCGTTAATTTTTTCATAAACCTCTCCTTATCCTTTATATTTCTTTATTTTAACAACAAATTTCTCACTTTTCGTTTGGCGCTCTAACTCACCAATAATAAACTTACCTTTACCACGTATATGAATCACATCATTCGGATTAATCTTTTTAGAAGCCTTCATTTCCATACTATCATTCACAAAAACTTTTTGTTCATTCATTCGTTCTATAGCCTTAGTTCTAGAAATTCTTGCCAATTCTGAAACAAAATTATCCAGTCTCATAGAAGACACAATAATAGATAACTCTTCAAATTCCTGCGGTTTCTTCTCCACCTCAAAAATACTAATTTTTTCTATTTTTGCACTTTTAAAACGAGTTAATTCCTGCAAACTATTTTTCAAAAAATCTGCCACTTCATTTAACACTATGATATCTGCACCATTTTCTTTTACCAAAATATCTCCCATTTTTTCACGTTTTATTCCTAACTTCATAATACCACTCAAATAAACACGATGTTCATAGTAACTATCTTTTGGCAAAGTAATTCGTATACCTAATACAATTTTTTCCACATTTTTAATAATCATTTCTTGGGTAAACTTTTCCGAAAAAAATAACAAAATATTTCGTTGTGAATCTTCTCCATTTCCGCCAAAAAATAAATAATTCTTCCAATTATTTTCTCGTAAAAATTTTTCTGCTACTAACTTTTCTGTCTGATTTAAAAAATCTGTATTGGTTATTTTATTTTTTGTTACTGCAAATTGATACTGATCTCTTATTCTCGCTACTAATAATTTTCTCTCATTTGCCAATTTTATCTCTTCTCTAAAATTTTTAACCATCCATTTCCTCTTCTATTTTCTTTTAGCTCTTCTTTTTTCTGTAAAATTTGGCTAACAATCTTTTCTTCAGACAAGCCATACTTCTCTTCAATTTCCTCACATGTTCCCTGTTTTACAAATTCATCTGAATATCCCAATTTCATTACTTCTACATTCAATTTATTTTCAAAAGCCACTCTTTCCATTTCTGTTCCAATACCACATTTGGTTGTTCCATCTTCCAAAGTTACAACAATCTGCGCTTTTTGCATATATTGCAACATAACAAATTCGTCTAATGGTTTCAAAAATCTCGCATTAATCACAGTTGCTTCTATTCCTTTTTCCTCTAACTTCTTTGCTACTTGGTATGCCCTCGCAACAAATTTTCCAATTCCAATCAAACATACTTCTTTGCCTTTTTGCAAAACTTCACACTTACCCTGTTTTATTTCCTCATGTTGCTCAAATTCAATCTGTTCTCCTCCTCTTGGATAACGCAAAAGTACAGGATTTTTTAATCCAATCGCAAATTCTAACATTGCTTCTAACTCTTTAAAATCCTTTGGTGCCATAATCGTAAAATTAGGAATAATGTTCGTAAACGCCATATCTAGCAATCCTTGATGTGTCTCTCCATCTTGCCCTACAATTCCACTTCGATCTGCACAAATCACAACTGGCAAATTCAAGATTGCCACATCATGCACCAATTGATCAAACGCTCTTTGAATAAATGACGAATACATTGGTACAACTGGTATCATACCAGCCCTACTCAAACCTGCTGCCAAACCAACTGCATGTTGTTCTGCAATTCCAACATCAAAAAATCTTTCTGGAAATTCATTTGCAAATTCTCTAAGTCCTGTTCCATCAGCCATTGCAGCTGTAATGGCAACAATATTCTGATTTGTTTTGGCTAAATCTAGTAATTTTTTCCCAAAAACTTTAGAATAATCAAACTTACTTTTTCCAATTTTTTCACCTGTTAATTTATCAAATTTGGAGGTTGCATGGAACACATCTGGATTATCTTCCGCTGGTTTATATCCTTTCCCTTTTTTCGTCAAAACATGAATTAAAATTGGTCCTGATTGCGCTTTAGCTATTTTCAAAATACTTTCCAGTTCTTCCAAATCATGTCCATTAACTGGTCCTAAATAACGAAATCCAATATCCTCAAAATACATTTTGGGGATAACCATCTGTTTAATTCCTCTTTTGGCTTTTTGAACCATTTTTACAACACGATTTCCCACAATAGGAATTTTATTCATTGTTTTTTTACCTTTTATATTGACATCTGTGTATAAACCTTTTGTTCTAAGTTTTGAAAGAAGAAGTGAAATTCCGCCTACATTTTTAGAAATGCTCATTTCATTATCATTTAAAATAACAATCATATCTGTGTTACTACTTCCTACATCATTTAATGCTTCTAGTGCCATTCCGCCTGTTAAAGCACCATCCCCAATGACTGCAAGCATTTTGTTCTTCTCACCTTTGATTTCCTGTGCTCTAGCCATTCCTAAAGCAATTGAAATCGATGTACTACTATGACCTGTATTAAAAGTGTCATACATACTTTCTGAAACTTTTGGAAAACCTGCTAAACCATTCATTTGTCGCAAAGTATCCAATTTCTCTTTTCTTCCTGTTAACATCTTATGAACATAAGTTTGGTGCCCTACATCCCAAACAATTTTGTCAATTGGTGTATTAAAAGCAGAATGCAATGCAATGGTGAGTTCTACTACTCCTAAATTAGAAGCTAAATGACCGCCAGTATTTGAAACTGTATCAATCATTTTTTCTCGCAATTCTTTGGCTAATATCTGTTTTTCTTCTAAATTCAATTTTCGTATATCTTCTGGATAATTTACTTTTTCTAGCATAATTTCTCCTTTTTAAATCACAAAATATGTTATAAATGAAGTAATAATAGGTACTGTTAAATTGTCTGTACCTTTCACAGACACTGCTTCTAAAACTGTTGCTATAACTGAAATTCCAATTGCTTTTAAAGCCCACATTTGTGTATTAGAATAACTAAATACAGCAATTGTTATCAAAAAAGACATCCAAAACATAACTGCTGAACCTGCTATTGTTTTTCTAGAGCCAAATACTTGATATTCCTTACTTTTAAGTGATTTCCCAACCAATGCTGCAAAACCATCTCCATAAGTCATGATAAAAAATCCGTGTTAAACCAATCAATGGATTTTGGGTTAATCCAAAAGATAATATCACAAGTGGAATTAATGATATTGCAAAATAAACAGTTCCCAAACCTTCTTGTTCAACATTTTCTCGCTCCATTACTTTTATCAAATTAGACTTATATGAAATAAAATTAATGATAACAAAAGCAATTGGCGGAACTAATGCCCATATCATATTATCAAAAAAAGCCATCGCAATAAGCCACCAATTTGCCAGCAAAATATGAATAAATTTGCGACTTGCTTCTTTATCAAATTTTTCAAAATAGTTTGCTGCTATCATTAGAATGGCTATGTACACAAACGAAATAATAATTCCTATTATATTTTTCATAAATTTTCCTTAAATTTATATTTTTTATTTTTGTCATTGTATCAGAAATTATTGTATATTGCAAGTAAAAATCTGGTATTACTTAAAAATTTTGTGTAAATAATAGATTTATATTGCATTTTATAGAAATTTAATGTATAATAAAATAGATAAATGGGGGTGTATTTGGTTTCGACAATAATACAGAAACATGAATAGCGAGTAGTGGAGATGCCTGGCCACTATAAAAGGCATAACAAAATATAAACGCTGATAATAATGAATTAGCATACGCTGCCTAAGTGCCGCGTCATCTACTTTTAGTAACCTACGACTAAAAAATAGGTGTCAAACAAGTAGGAAACGAAACAAATTATTGTCTTTGTAATTTGCGGGATTTTTAAAAGACTACTAAAAATTCATTTTGTTTGTTAAATTAATTTTTAGGAATTTTGATAACAAACTGCACTCGGAGAAGTTTATGCGGAAGTGTTGTTGGACGTGGGTTCAACTCCCACCACCTCCACCAAATAATTAACTTTTTATTTTTATACAAAAAATACCCCACGTCTAGCCGTAAGTTGCTAAATTTTTATGGACCTGTACTCACACAGGTGGGTGTTCTCCTAAATATTTCTGGGTTTCTTGAAGGAAAAAATCGTTCAAGCATACACGCCATATTTAGAGT
>CATLEX010000037.1 GCA_949927455.1 uncultured Clostridia bacterium | reverse complement strand
TTAGAGAACATATCATTTTTCATTGTACTTGAAAGGGTTATTATAGAATTTGAAGAATAATTATCCTTTTTTAATCGCTCAAAAATTTTTGCATATATTTCATCATTTGCAAAAAATTCTAATTCATGATTAGCTATACTAGAAAACAACTCTTTTTTTATTTCATCACTTTTAAAACTTTTCGCAAAATAACTATATGTTGCAAAAGTTGCAATTAATAAAACTGATAAAAAAACAATACAAATTATAATAATTTTTTTCTTTTTATGATTATTACTTTGTTTCATTTTATTTTTTTATCTCCTTTTAGGCAATTTATTTTTATTATTATACTATATCCACCCTAAAGAAATCAATACTTTTCCTCTGACATTTCCATTTTAATTTTATTTTTAGTAATTATATATTGCGTCGATATTAATTGAAATAGCATTGATACTGTAAATCCTATTACTGTACAAAACGGAGATATGATAAAAGAACATAATGTTCGTAATATATTTGAAATTTGCTTACAAAGTGTCGCCTTAAGCGCTGAATATTCTAATTGTATGTAAATTAATCTTGTAATATAAATCGGAAACAAGCATAAACCAATCAATTCATTTGCAACTACAATACATGTTATCCCTATATCAACTTTATAACTTGGATATAAAATTATTCCCATTATAAGACTTGATAAAATCAATAAAATTATTAATTGATAACTATTTTTATAATGTTTTTTGCTTGAAAAAGCTCTTTTGGCAATATCAATTTGTGCAACTGTGACAATAGCATGAGCAATATCCCATTGTGTATCTGTTATTAATGTTGCAAATGATATTGCCAAAGCATATTTCTCACCAAAATTAAAAACATTTTTAAAACCAAATAAAAAAATAAGAAACATACTAATATGAGCAAATAAACTAACAGAATCATATTTCATACAATGCCATAAATTAATTTGTATTTTCGTTTTTTCAACTACTCGAAATAGCATAATAACAACAAAAATTGTCGTACATAAAATTGATATTCCAGTAATTATCTCTTGGTCTTTTGTAAACAAACTTGTAAGTATTAAACTTAAAAAATTAACAAAATTAAACAATATACTATACTTATTAGCCCTTTTATTCTTTTCTTCATAGTACATTTTTGATAAAGCTAAATTTAAAATCATTTGCAAAAACATTTGTACAATTGCATACATTGTAAAAGTCTTATACACTTCTATTTCCATATTCATAAATGCAATATAATTATCTATGTTAAACAACACAATTCCTAAAATAATACTACCACTTAGAATACCTAAAACAATACCAGAAAATACACTATTCTTATTTTTATCTCGTACTAAAGCAATATTAGCACCTGTACCAAATAAACTTTGTATAGCACTAATAATAAACTGAATTGGATACACAATTGAAAAAACATTAATCAAATTTTTATCGACTAAAATACCTAATAAAAACCAACCGCAATATTGGTGTTACAGAAGTAAAAAGCGTATCAATTCCAATCCTTAATAACCTTTTCATAATAAAAAACTCCATTTTTTATTTCATCTATTACTACCTTCTTTTTCTTACCTTATCACAAAAGCAGTATAAGTTCAATAAGTTTTTACCATAATGTATTTTTAATATGCTGAATATAAAATTGCCCATTCTTTAAATACAACTCCATAACATCAAAACGCAAATAACAACTCTCTAATTGATTGGTATGAATATAAAATTCAGTTGCCTTTTTAATATGCTTTTTTTTAATTTCTGTAACAGCTTCGCGCGCTTCTCCATATTGTTTAGAACATCTTGTTTTTACTTCAATAAATACTAACTCATTTTTATCTGTCGCAATAATATCTATTTCGCCTGACTTACATTTAAAGTTTCTTTTTACAATCTCATATTCTCGCCTCTCCAAATATTGACAAGCTGCATTTTCTCCTTCTTTTCCTAATTCTAATTTAGTCATATTTTCTCCTTTTTAAAGTATATCCCACCCCAATTTCTTGTTCAATCAAACCTTCTAATTCCATTGTTACCAACAAATTCAATATTTGGCGCAAATCCTTTGTTTTGCTATTTTGCCTAATCTCCTCAGCTGACAAAGTCTTGTTTTCTAAAATCTGCAGAATTTCTCTATATTCTTTTTTTACTTCCCATTCAAAAATATTTTGCTGTTTTGTCAGAATAGTTTTCCCCATTTTGTTCATAAACTGTGGAAAATTTTGCAATACATCTTCTATATTCGTCACCAACTTTGCACCTTCTTGAATTAATTTATTTACACCAACACCATACGAATTATCCAATCTTCCTGGAAGTGCCATAACAACTTTTCCTTGTGAATACGCATATTTTGCTGTAACACTTGTTCCGCTCCTATACGCAGCTTCAATCACCAAAATTCCTTCTGACAATGCACTAACAATACGATTACGATCTAAAAATCTCTCACTTTTCACTTTACTATTTGGGGAATATTCTGTCACCACTAGTCCGTTTCTATTTATAATTTTTTCAAATAATTTCAAATTCTCCTTTGGAAAAATATGTTCAAAACCACCTGCTAAAACTGCAATCGTTTCTCCTCCAAATTCCAAAGCTGTCTCATGTGCCACCGTATCTATTCCAATCGCCATTCCACTTACAATCGGAATATCCTTTTGCGTAATTTCTTGTGCAAAATCTCTGCAATTCTTTCTTCCATATTCTGTAATATGGCGTGTTCCAACAATTGCTAAACTTGGTTTTTCCAATAATGCAATATTTCCCATGGCATACAATTTCAGTGGTGGATTTTTTATTTTTCTTAACTTTTCTGGGTATATTTCGTCATTAAAATTAATTTCTTGTATTTTTCTCATATTCGATCCAAACTCCTATATTGAATTGCCTCAATTAGATGTATTTTTTCTATTGTGTCACATCCATCCAAATCTGCAATTGTACGTGCTACTTTCAAAATTTTAGAATATGCCCTCGCACTTAAATTTAATCTTTCAAAAGACTGCTTTAAAATTTCACTAGATTGACCATCCAATTTGCAATATTTTTCCATTAGTTTAGGTGTCAATTCCACATTAGAATGAATTTGTAAATCTTTATATCGACTTAATTGAAGTTTTCTAGCAAGATTTACACGTTTTCTAATTGCCTCAGAATTTTCTCCATTTTCAGTCTCCAACTTTTTGTAATCAACACTTGGAACTTGTATATGAATATCAAATCTATCTAATAATGGTCCACTCAATTTTGCACGATAATGTTCTCTTTGCCTTTGTGTACAAGTACATTCCTTTTCTTTACTCCCCAAATAACCACAAGGACATGGGTTCATACTTGCAATTAGCATAAAATTACATGGATATGTTAAGCTCGCTCCAACTCTACTAATTGTAACAACTTTATCTTCCAGAGGACCTCGCAAAACTTCCAAAGTATTTCGATTAAACTCTAACAATTCATCTAAAAATAATACTCCAAAATGAGACAAACTAATTTCTCCAGGCTTTGGAATTTTGCCACCACCAATCAATCCATTTGCTGAAATAGTATGATGTGGACTTCTAAAAGGTCTTTGTGAAATTAAACTACTATTTTCTAGTTTTCCAGCAATACTATGTATTTTAGTAATTTCAAGTGATTCCTCAAATGTTAAATCTGGCAAAATAGTGGGAAGCCTTCTGGCAAGCATTGTTTTTCCAGAACCGCGGACAGCCTATCATCAAGCAATTATGCCCACCTGCTGCTGCTATTTCTAGTGCTCTTTTTATAGCTTCTTGTCCTTTTACTTCATTAAAGTCCAACATTTCATTTTTACTATTCTTCAAAATTGCTTCTAAATTTACTATTTCTTTTTTAATTTTTACTTCGTCATTCAAATATTTTATAACTTCTTGCAAATGCGAAACTCCAATTACCTCTAGTTCATTCACAATTGCTGCTTCTTTGGCATTTTTCTTTGGCACAATTATTCTTTTTATTCCATATTTTAGTGCTTCAATGCAAATTGGTAGCACACCATTGACTTGATTAATCCTTCCATCTAGTGACAATTCTCCAATTATAATAGTCTCTTTTAAATTGGTTTCTGCAATTATATCCATAGAACGCAAAATTCCAACAGCAATTGCTAAATCTAGCATGGAACCTTCTTTTTTCAAATTAGCAGGCGATAAATTAATAATGTATCTCCTACTTAAAACTTCATAACCACAATTCTTTATTGCAGTTCTAACTCTTTCCTTAGATTCACGAATAGAGGCATCTGGCAAGCCTACAACTTCCCATGATGGCATTCCAGCTGAAATATCTACTTCAACATTAATTAAAATGCCATCTAATCCTTGAAGAGACATACTTTTTACAATCGATAACAATATAAAATTCTCCTTTTTATTTTTTAACTTGATTTTTTATTTTGAAACAAAATAAGAATAAATTAAGTAAGATAAAATTTCTAAAATAATACCATAATAGATTACGTTTGTCAACTACTTTTTTCACAAATTAGTTGAAAATTTTTGATTTTTGTAATATAATAATAAAAAGAGAAATCATGAGGTTATAAAAAAATGTATGAATTTTATGAAGAACCTCGACACTTAAACAAGAAAAAAGTAATTATTTTTTCTATTCTTCTTATTGTTATTTTACTAATTATTATTTTCATGATAGCAAAGAAAATATCATCACCAAAAAATAATCCAGAAACCCCTGTTGTACAGGAAAATAATTCTGTTATTTTTTCTAGTAACGATAACTCAATTAGTGTCGAGCTTTCTAAAAACTTAAATTTAATAAAATATGATTCCAATTATTTGCTAGATTTGCGTTCTAATGATAATTTAGATATCTTTATAGACAGACAAGAAAAAATTGCAAATCGCGAATTACTAGATGTTGTAAAAGCTGATAATGTTGCCTTTTTGCAAAATTTTGAAGGATATTCTAATCCATCTGATATTAAAGAATTATCTGTCAATAACAATTTAGCATATACCTATAGTTTTCATTATTTAGACACCAATTTAAGTAAAGCATTTTATTTGCAAATTATATGGCTTGAAATAAATGAAAATTATTATATTTTTGATATTGAATTTCCACTTGATGAATTAAATTTTTATACCAACTTAGTAACTTCTGTGTTAGCATCTTTTCAAGTAAAATAAAAGGAGCTGTAAAAGCTCCTTTTATTCTTCAATTTTTGCTCTTTCTTGTTCGCAAACAGCTACTCTATATGACAAATGAACTACTGCAATTAAAATAAGAATACTAATTAACAAATCACTTACTGCAATTCTCATAACAGCAATTGCACTTACCAAAATTGCCTCTAGTAAAATCATTTTCCAAATTGAATTTATAATTTGTTTCACTGCATTAATTTTTGAAAATCTAATTAACATATAAATACATACAATTATATAAGCAATTATCATTGGCATAATATAAGGTTTTACAACATCTCTAATTCTTTTATTCGAAACTGACTTGATGTTCAAATTTTCTACTGTTTTTTGAATTCCAAATCCTTCATTTAATTTTTCAATCAATGTATTTTTTTCTTCATCTGTTATAGATGCAACATTAATTTGCACAGAATCTCCAAAAACCTCTAAACCTTTTACAATAAAATTTTTGCTTCCAAATGTCTCTTTGCAAATTTCTCTTACTTTCTTTATATCAGCATCCACATCAAGCTTTATGTTGATTGTTTCATGTTTTCCAAACATTAGTGAAACATTAAAACCCTTTAAAGCAACCACAATAATTCCTGCTACAATTAATAATATAATTCCTAAAATCACTATTTTTCCACTATTCTTCCTTGTATCCATTCTAAACTTCCTCTCCATTTTTTAAAACTGTTCTTGTGATAATAAAGTTATATAAAATACTTAAGATAATTCCCCAAAACATCGCCATTCCAATACTACTTACCACAAAAAATTGACTCAAAGTGAAAACAACTGCAACAACACAAACTGGAATTAATTTTAAGAAAAATCTTTTTTGCACTTGGTCATAATTTTTACTAACATCTCCTGTTAACAACAACTTTTTCATAAAAATATAATTTAACAAAATAGCAACCGCATATACCACTATTGAACTTTCTGTAATCACTGCATTTGTATAACGAACCACAATTGAAAGTAGTGCAATATAACCAATTCCTAATAGGCTCGCAAATAATCCTGCCATTTTAAATTTCACAATAAATATAATTGAAATTAATATTATAGTTACAACTGCAATTAATTTCATGGTATCTGCTTCATTTACGATTTCTGCTTGTACAAAATTATCTGCTTCTAGTTCATAACTAATTGGCAACATTCCTGAATTTAGCATGTCACTAATTGTTTTAGCAGAATTATAATCCTCTAAATATTCCTGGTAATCTGTTTTTGCTTGTCCTACTGCAATTTGCAATACTCCAGCCGTCATTTCTTCTCCAAAATACGTCGTCATCATAGTTGTGTCATCAAGAACAATGGAAACATATCTTTTTTCTGTCTCTTGTGTTTGTTCTTCGGCACTTTCTTCGTTTCCAGATTCTTCATTTTGTGTATTTTCTGCTATTGTTTCTTTATAATCTGTACTAATTTTTCTCAATTTTTCACTGCCTTCTTTATTAAACTCAATTTGCAAATACGTAGTATATCCACCATCATTTGATGTTACAACTGACACCTTCTTAATATCAGAATTATCCATTAGCACAAGTCCATTTTGATAATCTACCATTTGAAATTTTCCAATCGTTGATACAATGTCTTGAACTTTGTCAACCTGAGCTTCCTTATTTGGTGTTTCAACAATTAAGCTTCCAGTCACATTGTCTAATCGAATGTTATATTCAGATATTCCTTGTTTCTTTAGCCTTTTTTGAATTAACTTTTTAGCCTGTTCAAAATTTTCTTTTGTCAAATTCTCATCACGATTTATTTTTATGGTTCTTGTTTCTTTGGCATATGGCACTTCTTCATTCTCATCATGATTTGCTTCATCTTCCGCTGTTCCTGCTTCGTGTTCAGCCTCATGCTCTGCTGTTGTACTACTACCATTTTCCCAAACTTCTCCCATAATATTTCCATTTTCATCAACATACACATACTTTTCTTCTTCCGAATTATCTAATGCATATCGCAATTCTCTACTTCCTTTTATATCCATTCCCAAGTTGTAAGGCGCCATTCGATTATTCCACACACCTTTTTCCTTGATAAAAACTCCCCAAAATGCAATTAGCGATAAAAGTATTACTAACAATATTGCAACTATTACCTTCAATTTTTTCAACATCTTTTCCAAAATAATTCCTCCTATTTATAATAAGTTTGTATCATTGATTATTAGTTCAAACCATAAACCTAAATATTTTGCAGCCCTTTTACTCATTTGTGTACGTTCCATAAATATTTCAAAATAATCTATCACGGGACAAATTTTTGTATCAATTTTCAAATTTAACATCACTTTTTTATTTTCTTTATCTATTTTAAGTTCAGAATGCGTTACAGCAAAATTGACTTCATCATGTTTATCAAATATATTTTTATCTTTTTTTGAAACTCTGCTTCTGTGCACATCTGATTTATCTGCTAAAATCAATGCAGCCGAAATGTCACTTACTGCTGTTCCTGTATTTTCATCATGATTTCCAATTGCCATCATAATTTCTGTTCTATCCGCCACGTCCATTCCCATTTCTTTTAAAATGTTGTAAGCAAGTATTGCCCCTGAATGAGCATGGTCAATTCGGTTTACCGAATTTCCTATATCATGAATATACCCTGCAATTTTAGTAAGTTCTATTCGATGTTCTTCATATCCTAAAGTTTCTAAAATGTACGCTGCTCTTTCTGCCACCAACATACAATGCCTTTTCGAATGTTCTGTATAACCTAAAACATCTAACTGCTTTTGAGCATTTTTCATGAGTTCATTTATTTCAACGTTCTCTACAACGTCCTCAAAACTTATCATTTGACCTCCTAAAAAAACACCAATCTTTGATATTTTACAACAATTTTCCAAAAATATCAACTATTTTTCAAAAATTTATTTCAAATTCACTCCAAGAATTCCTCCAATTGCCCCACCAACAATACCTAGAGCAATCATGATAAAACTATTTACATTAAGAGAAAAATCAAGGTTTATAAGACTAGATACTAAATAAAGAATTAGCATATAAATAAATCCTAAAATACTTCCATAAACAATTCCCTTGTTTGCCATTCTTTTTGCTACTAAAAAACCACCAACTAAAATACTAAAAGACGAAATAAAAATAACAGCTGGCATAATCACATTTTCACTCACACTTGAAAAACTAAGTATCATGGATAACACTAAAATCATAATCAATGTTAATCCAATCGAAATGGCTAAACCTTTTAACATTAACAAAAAAATATTTGAACCTGAATTTTCCTTTAAATCTTCCATAATAAAAAATCCTCCTAGAAAAATTATATTTCCAAAAAGATTTTTTATTCCTATTATTTATTCTTCTATACTTTCTTCAAGCTCTTGTTGATTTTCATTCTCTACAAAATCATTTTCCATGTCATTATTATCTTGATTTGTATTCTCATAATCCTGATTATTATTTTCTTCTTGGTCAGAATTTGTATTAATCACATCCATATTATTTTCTTGTTCTTGCTCTTCTTCATTTTCGTCAAAAAAACCAATTTCTTGCAAGTAGCTTTCCAGTTCAAATTCTTGTTCACTATATTCTAAGTAATAAGTTGTTACGCCAGATTTTGTTTTGGAATATATTTTTGTAAAAGAACATGGAATTAATCTTCTTGTTTTAGCATCGTAAATACCATATAAATTATTGTAGTTCTTTACAACAATTCCTTTTATTCCTGTTGTTTCTGGAATTGTGAGTACATTGTCATGCTCGTCTAGCTCAACTGTATTTTGATTAGCACTTGTATTGCTAACTACGTTTTGGCTTGTCGTATTGGTGTTAGAATTTTTCTTGTCTCCTTCATTTTCTGAATTTTCAATATTGGCATTGGCAACATAACCCAATGTATAAACTGGTTTGAAAATCTCATTTCCGTTTGTTATCCACAAGTCCAGTCTTTCCACCTACATTTACTGGAATAAATTCATCAAATAACAAATTAAAATTTCGTATTCCTTCTTTTCTGAAATCTTCCCCATTTTCCACACCAATTGAATCATATTCACAATACACAACTGTATCTCCATCACCATTTAAAACACCAAATTTTTTATCTTTTTCTACCATATATAACTTATTAATTTCGTCTAAAATCGTGATATTCTCATATTCTGTTGGCTTAATAATCGTGTTTCCTTCTTTAGAAACAATTCCAACAGAGCCTTCTGCTGTTACCAAAAATTCGCTTGTGTTTTGCATGTATACAATTTTTTCATATTTCAAACTAATTAATTCTTTGCCTGTCTCCACATCAACAACACCAAAATTTCTTCCATCTCCAACAACAATCATACCATCTGCAATGGCTGTCAAATTCTCATAAATATTGCTAACTTCTGAATAACCTGCTTTTTGAGCATATTGCGCTGCTGATACAGCTAAACTCTCTAGAGAATATATACGTACTCGATTTTCTTCTGACACATCTAAACTTACATTAAACATTCTTGGTACTTCACTATATGGCATATACAATTCACCACCAATAGACTTAATTGGTTCATCAATATAAACAGTTTCTTGAGCTTCATGTTCAGAATTTACCACAATATTTAATGTCTGTTCTCCTGCTTCATTGGTTACAATCAATTCTGAACTAACTGTATTTTCGTCTTTTTTTGCCTCATCTATACTTTCTACTTTTTCATTTAAAATATATTTTGTTACTGTATTTTCACCTGCAATCATAGAAACTACTTCATAAGGCGTTCTCAAATAGCAACTATTAGCATCTTCTGTATAATTTTTATACTCACCTTTTTGATACGAATATCCTAACATATTAGACAATTCTCTAATATTGATATAATTTATAGTTCCTTGTTCCTTTAAGAAATTTTCTGAAAAATCCACTTGCTTATTATTCACAAATACCTTCTGTTTTAGCGAATCCTGATATTTCATATACACAATTAGTCCAACTAATATCGCAATTAAAATTGCACAAATAATGAGAACTGTCAAAACTGTTTTTTTATTTTTATTATTTTTTTCCATTCGTTCAACAAAAGAATTACTTTCCTCTAAATTCATAGTTTCCTCCTATTTCTTGCTCGTATAACCATAATCTTTGTAAAATTCGTCACGAAACGCTAAAAGATTATCATTCTCTATCTCTATTCTAACTCTTTCCATCAATTTAGTCAAGAACCTTAAATTGTGAATTGATAGAAGTTCCACTCCTAAAATTTCTTTCGTATTAATCAAATGTCTCAAATATGCTTTAGTAAAGTTTTGGCAAGTATAACAATCACACTTATCATCTAATGTTGTAAAATCTCTTTCATAAGCAGCATTTCTAACAACTACTTTTCCATGTGATGTCATGGCTGTTCCATGTCTTGCAATTCTTGTTGGCAACACACAATCGCACATATCAATTCCAGACAAAGCAGCTTCTATCAAATAATCTGGCGTTCCAACTCCCATTAAATAACGTGGTTTATTTTCTGGTAATAATGGTGTGGTGAAATTTAAAATATCCAAAAATTCTTCCTTTGGCTCACCAACGCTAATTCCACCAATGGCATAACCTGGAAAATCCAATTCTATTAAATCTTTGCAACTAATTTCTCTTAAATCTTTAAAAAATCCACCTTGCACAATCCCAAACAAACCTTGTTTATCCGTTGTTTTATGCACATCTTTACATCTTTTTGCCCACCTTGTCGTTCTCTCCATTGACTTCTTCGTATATTCATAAGTGGATGGATATGGGCAACATTCGTCAAAAGCCATCATAATATCTGATCCTAAAGCCTCTTGAATTTCCATTGAGATTTCTGGGCTAATGAACTTTTTGCTACCATCTAAATGAGAACGAAAATCCACACCTTCTTCTTTTATTTTTCGCAAATCGCCCAAACTAAACACTTGAAAACCGCCACTATCTGTCAAAATTGGTTTATCCCAATTCATAAATTGATGTAATCCACCAGCCTCTTTGATTAGTTCATGTCCTGGTCGCAAAAATAAATGATAGGTATTGGACAAAATAATTTGTGCTTTTATATCTTCCTCTAGCATTTTTGGCGTAATAGATTTGACTGTCGCTTGGGTTCCAACTGGCATAAAAATCGGTGTCTGAATGTCACCATGTGGCGTATGAATAACCCCACGCCTTGCGCCTGAATTTTTATCAATATGTAATAATTCATAAGTAATTGCTTGTTTCATTTCTCCTCCTACTTTTATTCTAATTTCTAATATCTCTCCGATATGTCTACAAAACCATCATCGCATCTCCGAAGCTAAAAAATTGGTATCTCTCCTTTACTGCTTCTTGGTAAGCCTGCATCACAAAATCTTTTCCAGCCAAACTTGAAACGAGCATAATTAGCGTTGACTCTGGCAAATGAAAATTGGTTATCAATTGGTCAACACACTTAAACTGATACCCTGGATAAATGAAAATATTTGTATCACCTTCTGTTTCTTGCACAAATCCATTTTTATCTGCAACTGATTCTAACACTCGACACGAAGTTGTCCCCACGCTAACTACTTTATGCCCATTTTTTTTAGCAGTATTGATTTTATCTACATCTTCTTGCTTGATATAATAATGCTCAGAGTGCATGTTATGCTCCTCAATATTTTCCACTTTTACTGGGCGAAATGTACCAATTCCAACATGCAAAGTCACATTTGCAATTTGTACCCCTTTTTGCTTAATTTGTTCTAATAATTCTTTCGTAAAATGCAAACCAGCTGTTGGTGCTGCTGCTGAACCATCATATTTCGCATACACTGTTTGATATTTATCTTTTTCTTTTAATGTTTCTTTTATGTAAGGTGGCAGTGGCATCAAACCAATTTGGTCCAAAATTTCGTTAAAAATCCCCTGATATTCAAACTTTACTCTTCGATTTCCACCATCTAAAACTTCCAAAATTTCCGCCCTCAAAATGCCATCTCCAAAACTCACTTTTGTAGCTGGTTTTAGCTTATTTCCCGGACGTACCATTGCTTCCCAAAAGTCACCTTCTATCCTTTTCAAAAGCAAAAATTCCACATTTGCACCAGTTTCTTTTTTTCCATATAAACGCGCTGGTAAAACTTTGGTATTATTAATTACCAAACAATCCCCTACTTCTAAATAATCAACCACATTTTTAAAAATTTTATGTTCAATTTTTTGCGTTTTTTTATCAATTACCATCAAACGTGCCTCGTCACGCTTGTCATAAGGGTGCTGTGCAATTAGTTCTTCTGGCAAATCAAACCTAAATTCCGATACTTTCATTTTTATCCCTCTTTCTCTTTATTTTAACAAATCTTCCTTCCAATAGCAAGGTCTTCTAGTATCTTATTTACTTCTTGTTGCAAAGTTTCAAAAGTTGTATTTTCACTATTTTCAATCATATAATTTGCATTTTGTGTATAAAATTCATTACTCTTTTGAATTCTCAAACGGTCTTTAGCCACCTTTTCTGGAATTTTATCACGTTCACAAATCCTTTTAATTTTTACATCTTGCGTAGTTTCAACCGCAATTGTAGTATCACAAAATTTGTCCAATTTTGCTTCAAACAATAATGGTGCATCAATCACAATTACTTTTATCGTTTCGTCCAAATTTTGTATTTCTTGTTCAATCTTTGGAAGCAAATGTTTAAATGTAATTTGATTTAATTTTTCTAAACTTGCTTTATCATGATAAATCAAATCAGCCAGCTTAGCTCTATTCAAATTACCATTTTCTAAAACGATATTGTAATTTTGAAAAGCTGCTATAATTTCTGAAAAATATTCTGTTTTTAAATTAGTAAGCTCTTTTGCCATTTTGTCTGCATTAATCACTTTTGTATCTTGCCTCTTCCCCAAAATTTCGCTAATTGTCGTCTTCCCCGAACCAGACGAACCAGTTATTCCAATGACTTTCATATTCACTCCTATATTTTTATTAACACAATACTAATCACAATCAAAATTGCTGCTATCATTTTCCTTGCCAAATTATCTCTTTCCTTCAAAAACAAATAACCAACAATGATATTTGAAATTACTTTTAAACTACAAATTGGTGCCACTATGCTCACATTTTGTAACTGATATGCTCTCAAACTTGCTACAATTGCTAACGGCCACGTTATTCCAGTAATTAGCATTGCTTTTTTATTAACATTTTTAAATTCATCTTTGATATCCGAAATTTTTACCCTTTCTAGTATCCATACCAAAATGGCAGGTCCACCTAAAGTGAGTGCTGCATAAAATGGCAAATTGAAATTATCTGATATATTTACATCTAAAAATATAGCTACTGTAATAGAAACATTGGCTAGTATAGCCAACCCAATATAACGATTGAACTTGAATACTCCCTTTTTATAAAAGATAAAAACATTACTAAAAATAATTAGCATTGCCCCTATAAATTTATGTAAAACAAATTCTTCTTTTAAGAAAATTAGCCCTGCAAATATCATAAAAGTGGTCGACAACTGGTCAAGCATACTAAATGTTGAAGCCTCAATACCACTTCTGACAGTCGTATTAACTCTATCTGAAATTGCATAGAAAATAATCGATATTCCCAAAAAAAGATAGATTTTTGGATCACTTGGAAATTTCATTTCAAAAAATGGACAAATCAGCAAACCAGTCATTGCTCCAATTCCTTCAAGCAAAATTGTTAAGGCTCCTGCTTTCGCTAATGTTCTAGTTGACACTTTATAAGCTTGTGTAAATATCGTTATAAAAACAATATATAAGGTTACATATAAAACCCAGTTATTTAATAAATTCATTTTATTCTCCTTTTACAATAATTCTTTAATTGCACTAGTTGCCAAATAATCACAACGATTATTTAATTCATTGTCACTATGCCCTTTGACTTTGATAAAAGTCGTGTTATGCTTCTGCGTCAAATCATACAATTCTTCCCATAATTCACGATTTTTTACTGGTTCTTTTGAGCTCGTTTTCCAATGATTTTTCTGCCAATTCTCTAGCCATTTTTGTTGAAAAGCATTAACCACATAAGCACTATCACTATAAACTTCTACTTCGCACTCAAATTTTAGCAATTTTAATGCCTCTAAAACAGCTGTTATCTCCATAATATTATTGGTTGTATCTTTTTGTGCTCCTGAAATTTCTTTTTGCACGCCATCGCAAATTAAAACTGCACCCCAACCACCTGGTCCTGGATTCCCTGAACACGCACCATCTGTATAGATTGTTACTTTTTTCATAAAACTCTTCCCTTTTTTTATTATTTGTGATATATTATATCAAGAAAACTTGAATTTTTCAATAGGTGGTGAAATTTTTATGAGTGGAATTTTAGCAGTAATATCTGAATATAATCCTTTTCACAATGGGCACTTGAAACATCTTGCTTATTCCAAACAATTAACAAAAGCTGATTTTTCCATTGCCATTATTACTGGCAATTTTGTGCAACGTGGCGATACTTCCATTGTTGACAAATGGACCAAAGCCGAAATGGCTCTTAAAGCTGGATTTGATATTGTAATTGAATTGCCAACCATATACGCTATATCAAGCGCTGAAAATTTTGCGGAAGGCGCCATTAAAATTTTAAATAGTCTTGGTATTGTGGACTACCTTTCTTTTGGCAGCGAACTTGGCGAAATTTCTCCACTGGGTGATTTAGCAAACCTTTTGTATAAAGAACCAAAAGAATTGTCCTTGCTCATTAACCAATATGTCAAAACCGGAATTTCGTATCCAAAAGCACGCGAAACTGCTCTTATGCAATTTTTAGGAAATAGCCCAAGACATAAACAGGCTTTAAATAGCCCCAATAATATTTTAGGAATTGAATATTTAAAAGCACTCAAAAAATATAAAAGTCCAATTAAGCCAATTACCATAAAACGTGAATATAGCGAACATAACTCAACTACCATAAAAAAAGGAATTGCAAGTAGTACAGCTATCCGAACTCTAATACAAAAAAACAAAAATATTCATACTTTGGTTCCTTTTGAAACTTACGAATTACTGGACAATTGTATTCAAGAAGGCAAAATCATTTCTAGTTTAGCTGTTTTTGAAAAAGAAATTATTTATACACTTCGTCGCATGACACTTTCGGAAATTGCCTCTTTGCCAGATGTTTCAGAAGGGCTTGAAAATAAAATTAAAATGGCTGCAAATAATTACAACCATTTAGATGAATTAATTGAAAATATCAAATCAAAACGTTTTACACAATCCAGAATTCAGCGTATTTTGTTGTATGCACTTTTGAATATTTCGCAAAAGGATATGAACAGTTCAAGAAAAATCGTTCCTTATGTGCGCATTCTTGGTTTCAATAAACATGGCAAAAAAATCGTGTCAGCAATTGCAAAACAAAATCCGAAGACACATGTGATTATTTCTGTCAAAAAATTTATGGAAAATACACCTGATATTCGTTTGCAAAACATGCTAGCAAAAGACATTTTGGCAACCAATATTTATACATTAGGTTATCAAAATAACCCAATTGCCAATTTAGATTATACCCACAAAATAGTAGAGGTTGATTAGTTTTCAACCTCTATTTGATTTACAAAATATTTTGAATATTGATAATCTGTATTACAAATAATAATTGCTTTTACTTTTTTAGTCTCTGTTAGCACTTCTTGAGTTGTCGCATATTCTGCCATTTGTTCCTGATTGAATATTGCTAATTTATAGCACACTTCTATTTTATTATCACTTTTAGAAATATCTTCTATTTCAACACAACATGGTTTCTCTTCAAAATCTTTCATTTTTGTATATACATTTGCTTGTCCATTATAGGTATAATACTCACTTTTATCAATATCTTCTTTGATATAATTTCCAGTCATTTCTTTTAACACTTGATTAACAATTTCTTTCTCATAACTCTTAGTACCATCTTCTGCCACTTCAGCTTCATATGCCGAACACAATGTATCAATAAAATGGCTTGCCATTTTGAGCATTTTCTCATTTGACGCATCTTCCACCATATAACTTGCAATGGATAAATACTGTTTAAATTCTTCCTCGTTAATTCCCAATGCTTGCAACTTATTTTCTGATTCTGCACTTGTGTAAATAGATAATTCCGCCTTCGTATTTCCCAATACATACATCGCCAAAACAAGCATTGACATAGTCGCCAAAATCAACACAATAACAAGTTTTTTAAAATGTTTTTTCAATTGAATATCCGTCATTATCCATCACACTCCTTACTAATATTTTACATCAAAAGCAAGGCTAAGTCAATACAAACTTAGCCTAAAACTACATCTAATACCATCATAACAATAAAACCAAATGTCACACCAATCATACCTAAAGTAGATTTCTCGCCTTCATGAATTTCTGGCACGAGCTCTTCAATCACAACAAAAATCATGGCACCTGCTGCAAATGTCAAAAGATATGGAAGAACTGGAACAACAAAATTCACCAACATTACTGTTATAAATGCCGCAATTGGCTCCACTATTCCTGATAAAACACCATACAAAAATGCATTTCCTTTTGAAACCCCTTCCATTTTCAAAGGCATTGAAATAATCGCACCTTCTGGAATATTTTGAATAGCGATCCCAATACTCAGCACAATTGCTTCCATTAAAGCAATTCCACTATTTCCTGCTAAAAATCCTGCAAAACAAACGCCAACTGCCATACCTTCCGGAATATTATGTAGCGTTACCGAAAATATTAGCATATTTAGCTTTTTTCCATCTTTTCTTGCTTCTATCTTCTTTGCCATATAATTTATCAAAATTAAGAACGCAACTCCAATCACAATCCCAACTGCTGCTGGTAACCAAGAAATTTTTCCTTGATTTTCCGCCATTTCAATAGATGGCAAAATAAGTGACCACATACTTGCTGCAATCATAACTCCTGCTGCAAAACCTACAATCATTTTTTGAATTTTATCGCTAATGTTTTTTCTCATAAAAAACACAAAACTACTACCCAAAGAAGTTCCCATAAATGGTATTAAAATTCCTAGAATACTATATAATATATTTTCCAATTTTCTTTTTGCCTCCTATATCATATAGTATGAAATTTTTCTGTGTTATGTTAATTGTTTCGTTGCAAATACCATTTTTAATTCACCTTTTGAATTGTAAACTTTCAGTTGCAATTTACATTTTACGCCATTGACCATAAAATCAAAAATATAACACAAACAATTGCAATCATACCAAATGTTAAAAATACCATTATTTTTACATAATTTTTGTCTTTATCTTTT
>CATLEX010000036.1 GCA_949927455.1 uncultured Clostridia bacterium | reverse complement strand
AAAATTATATGTTAAAATAAAAAAGGAATGGATATGAAAAAGACGATTTGTGTTATATTATTGATATTTTTGGCAATTGTAATTTGTATTTACATGAATTATAAACAAATGATTATGACACAAAATGAGGCTAAAAAATTCAATAAAGAATATGAATTTTATAATAAAGAAGCAATTTTGGGCACAGACATCACAACGATTATCAATAAAGCAATGGATAATAATGAGACTTTTTCTGTTCCAAAAGACGAAAAAAATCAGTATATTCCAAATGAGACAAATAGCATAAAAATTTATTTATGTTTGAAAGCAGAGGACAAGCCTTCTCCAATGGAGGAGATAGTCCAAGTTGGTTTAACTAATTTTACTTCTCTTTTTGGAGAAGTAACTTTCAAATGTGCAAGTCTAAAATATCACGAAAAAACTGGAAAAATTGCTGAAATGACATTTATATTATCTAAATATTGATTTTAATATATACGTTTAAAAGTATATTAAAATAAATTTTATTTTTTGTTAAAACAAAGGAGGAAAAATTATGGAAAATGCGTCAAAAGCGTTAATTATAGCAGGTGCTATACTTTTATCAATTTTAATTATTGCACTAGGTATGAATATATACAATAGTGCAAGTTCTGCAACAGGAAATGCAGATATGAGTGCTCAAGAAATTGACTCTCACAACCAAACGTTTACAGCTTATGAAGGAAGAATTAAAGGAACACAAGTTAGAACATTACTAAACATGATTGCTAAAAACAATGAAGAGTATGAAGATAGAATAATTACAGTAACAATTGACAAACCGTCATTGTCTTCTGATGCTTCTGCAGATATTAGAGGAGTATTAAGTAGTGTAAAAACAAATACAACTTACAATGTAAGCTTTACAAATGGAGGCGCTGATGGAATAATTGATACATGTGATATAGTTGTTTATACTGGTAGTGGTAGCAGTTCAGGTGGAGGTTCTACGGGACCATAGTAATAGAAAGGACGTGAGAACATGGAAAATGCGTCAAAAGCATTAATTATTGCAGGTTCTATTCTGTTGGCAGTTTTGATTATTGCAATGGGTGTAACGATATTTAACAAAGCACGAGGTGCGGCTAGCACAGAAAACTTAGATGCTGCTGAAATTAATATGTTTAATCAAAAATTTGACAAATACATTACAGGAAATTTTGGAAGTGGTATTATGGGATCTCAAGTTAAAACTTTGCTTTCATCTGCTATATCTAATGCTAATACCAATCAAGACGAACCAAGTAAATTACCAGCAATTGAATTAGTAGGGGGAACCACAATATCTGGAGGACAAGCTGCTGAAACAGACCTTCAAAATTACATAAATGCAATTAGTAGCATGAGAAATGATATTATTTCTAAAAGTAATTATAAAGTAGTTGCTGATTATGGTACAAGTGGATTGATTACTAAAATTATAATTGAACAAATTTAAAATTAGAGAAGGTTAATCTATGGAAAATATTACAAAAGCTTTAATGATGGCTTTTAGTATGATGATGTTTGTAATAGGATTTTCGTATTCGATGTATTTAATCAATCATTTACTAGCAACATCAGAGGTATTATTAGATACAGTATCTACTACAAATTATTATGATAATATTGAAGTAACAAGTGGAGCCAATACAAGAGAAGTGAGTGTTGATGCAATTATTTCAACTCTATATCGTTATTACAAAGAAAATTATACAGTAAAGATTTATGATGCGAACACATTACTTCAAGTTTTTGATGTAAATTTAGAAGGTAAAATTGCGAAAGCTGCAGCAGACACAAAAGGAGTAGATGAAGAATTAGTATCATTAAAAAATTCAATTTATAATAAAAATAATAACTCAGCATATTTGTTTGAAGCACCATGGACAGGTAGTACAGATGAAAATACAAGAGCTAGAATCGATTTTTTCTTACATGGCACAAAAGGATATATTAATGAAACACTAGTAGATTATAGTAGAGGAAGTCCTGCTTTTTCAAATGATGGTGGTTTCTTAGGAAAATATCCAAGAGATACTGTTTTTATAGAGAGTGTTGTTGAATATGCTTATGTAGGAGATACAATTTCTACACCAAATGGACTAGAGACTATAACTGGAAATACGCAAGAAAGTTCAAAAATTATCATAACTTATACAAAAAAATAGAATAAGAAGGGGAGTAAGTTTATGGGAGATACCTTAATGACAGTTGTTGCTATTTTTTTAGCAGTAATACTAATGTTTTTGTTTCCTATGCTATCTGTATCAGAAAGAACAGATGATATTTCACAACTAGCTGTTGAAACAGCAGTAACAGATTTTGTGGATAGTTCAAGATCAATAGGAAAAATAACGCTTGCCAATTATGATGAATTAGTAAGTGCTTTAAATGCAACAGGAAATTCATATGATGTAGAAATGGAAGTACAAGTTTTAGATGAAAATATTGGAAAGAAATCTGCTTGGACGAATGGTCAAGTAGTAGGTGAGAATGTATATTATTCAGTATATACTTCACAAATATTAGATGAACTACAAAACGGGGCAGGCTTTTGGCAAATGAAAGAAGGAGATAAAATCACTTGTACAGCAAAAAATAATAATACAACCATATCTCAAACTTTAAGAAGTGTATTTTATTCAACTTCTTCAAATGGAGCATATCAAGTTAATGCGACACATTCAGGAATTGTAACTTCTGGTAGAAATGATTAAATAAAATAGAATGAAGAAGGAGATGTAAAAAACTCAATATATTGCGTGAGAAATTTTGGGAATTTTCCAAAATTTCGCTCGCTTTTTTTGAAAAGATAGAGTTTTTTACGTCTCTTTTTTTAAAAAATAAAGATATTAAGGCAAAGGAGAATGATTATGAAAGTAGATGGTTTAGCAGTTGTGCTAGCAATTATTTTATTACCAATTATATTAGTAGTTACGTTTTATATTCATTTACAAGTAGATACAATTGCAACTGAAAATCAATATAATACGAAATTATTGGCAGCTACTTATAGTGCGATGTCTGCTTTCGAAATGAATACAGCAAATGAAGATTTGTCAACTGTTGCAGATTCCATGCGAACCATTATAGAAGCTTCTAATAATGTGTTTTTAGATACTTTAGCAACAAGTTTGGGAATGTCAAATGCAAGTAGAGAATTATTGCAACCATACATACCAGCAGTTTTGTATACAATGTATGATGGATATTATATTTATGCACCAGCCAATATTCCAGTAGTTGCTGAAAAAACAGAAGAAAAAGATGGTTTAGTTACGAAAAGCGGTTATTATGCTTATGGAGCAAAAGACACCAGTGGAGCAACTTTGGATAGTTCGCATCCAAAAGTCAAAGACTCTGATAATGCTGTTTATGGTGATGTTTTGTATGAAACAACAGATGGAAATTATACAACCAATAAGGAGTATAGCCAAATTAAACAAAAACAAGATTATATTTTAAAATCATATGTTCAATATTCAGCAAGATATGTGCAAGATGCTAATATTGATGTAACAATCAATTATACATTGGATAATTATTTAAATATTGTTGGAATGATTGGTGATGTTTATTATACAAAAACGGGATATTTAATTAAAAAGGGTTTAGTAGAAAATCCACATATAGATGGAGTTGCAGATAGTGATGTTTGGAAATTAAATGAATATGATGCAAAAAATAAAATATTAGGATTAAAGACAAATTCAGAAGAAACAACTGTGCCAGCAGCTAATTCATCAAGAGTTAAAATCAATGGTCGTGAAATAAATGCTGATTTTCAAATAGTGGCCAATTATTTGAATGCCAAATATAGTGTACCAATTAGAACGATAACGGATGCAGAAGTTTATTTGGAAAAAATGTATGAAGAGTATGATGAAGGTAGAGGAGATGTTTCATTATTATCTTCTATTAACGAAATCGAGTATCAAATTCAAAATTGCAAAGCAGTAGCTTATTATGTCAGCTCACAGATTTTTTCAAATTGGGTATATGATAAGTTGGGCAGTTTGACGTATGGAGATATTGAGCAAATTGATTCAGTTGCTGATTATAAACTTTCATCTGGTGTAAAAGATAGCATTTATTATGAATTTGCACCTTCAGATGATAGGAAAATTTTTGAAGTGACACGAGACCCAGAAGACACAAAATCTAATTTTTATATTCATAAATTAGAAGTTATTAAAAATTCAATTAAGTATAATTTGAATTTGGCAATTTCAGCTTATACCAATACAATGAATTCTTCTTATAATTTTAGTTTGCCAGTGTTAGAAGATGAAGAATGGGATAAAATTTTAAGTAATATTTCCATTGTTTCATTTATGCAAGGTTGGAATTGTGGCTTGAATGTTTATAACAATTATCAGATGGTATGTAGTACAAATAATGAATTGGCTGTTGTGCCAAGTGAAATTTATTATGTAGAAAGTGATAAATTTAATGATATGAATTCTACTTATCATAGAATTGATTGTCCAGTTTGGAATGCAACAAATAATAAATTTATTAGCTTTAAATCAAAAGAAGTAAAATATGATAAAGCTTATAAACCAGCTTCTTCAGAAGCTCATTATGACCATAGAAATGTGGCTTGCTATACTTGTATTAATACTGGAAATTATTATAATAGAAGTTTGTTTGGTAGTGCTATTTCTATGACAGATTATTATGAAAGAATTAAAAATTTGAAAAATGCAAGTGGAAGTGATGATGCCAATAAACAAACAGCAGCGTATATTGGGATTGCCAAGGAAAGAATTGATACTTACAAAACGAATGCTTTACCAGTATCACAAGGGTATAAAGTATTTCCACAAACTATCACAGTAAATGCTGATACTAATAAAGCAACTATTACAAACTTAAATGCCACTGCCAATATAGATAAATTTTTAATTACGATTGCAGAAACAAAGTCTGTGAGTTATCCAGGCTCTAAAGAACCAGTAATTACTTTTACGGTTGATATAAAAGATGCTAGTGGCAATATTGTAGATACTATTGATAAAAAGCAAGCTGTTTTGGACCAAAAAAAAGAACAAACAATTTTAGTAAATTTAAGAGATAATTGTGATATGACAAAGGCATCTATTGATTTGACTACAATTTCGCCAAATTCAGGAAGTTATAAGACAAGTTATGAAATAAGAAGTGTAAAAGTAATTTATAAATAAAGGAGAAAAAATGAAAATAATTTTAGCATCAGGTTCACCAAGAAGACAAGATTTAATGAAACAGGCTAAAATTCCATATGAAGTAATGGTAAGCGAATTTGATGAAAAAGTAGATAATGCTTTAAGCTTGGAAGAACAATCTAAAGAAATTGCTTATGGAAAAGCAAAAGAGGTTTTTACTAAAACCTCTGGTGAGCGATGTGTGATTGGATCAGATACATTGGTTATTGTAGACGGGAAAAAGTTTGGAAAAGCAAAATCCAGAGAAGAAGCTATCGAAATGTTGAAGACAATTCAAGGAAAATCGCATAAAATTTATACAAGTATAGCGGTTTTAATCGAAAAAAATGGACAAGTTAAATGTTATAAAGAACTTTCTCAAAATACAGTTTTTGTTAAAAATATGACAGATTTAGAAATGGAACATTATGTGGATACTGAAAAGCCCTATTTTTGTGCAGGGGCATACGCAATACAAGGCGTTTTTACGGTATTTATTGAGAAAATAGAAGGAGATTATCCAGCTGTTTTGGGGCTTCCAATTCATCGTATTTATGACATTTTAAAGGAGAATAATTGCATTTAAAAACAAATCATGAATATTTTTTTGCCAAATTGGAACAATAAGGTAAAAGGAGTGTTCGTGTATGGAAAAAACAGTAAAAAAGATTGATATCTGGACAATTTTTATGTATTTAATTTTGTATAGTATTGCAGGTTTTTTGATAGAAACTGTGTTTGGATTATTTACAAAGGGAGTTTTAGAAAGCAGAAAAAGTTTTCTGTATGGACCATTTTGTGCTATTTATGGAATTGGTGCAATTGTGATGATTTTGGCTTTGCGTGGCGAAAAAAGCAACATTAAATTATTTTTTGGTGGTGCGATTTTGCGGAGCAATTGTAGAATATTTAATGAGTTTCATTTGTGAGAAAATGTTTGGCATCAAGTGGTGGGATTATTCTGAATATTTGATTAATATTCAAGGAAGAACATGTTTGTTTTTTGCAGTTTCATGGGGAGTTTTAGCAATTTTTCTAATCAAATATGTTAATCCATTTGTTGACAAATTCATTGAAAATTTGCAACCAAAAAAGAATGGTTTTAAGATTGGTATTGGTTTGTTAGTTGCCTTTTTTTGCTTGGATGCGGTATTGACAGCCTATACTTTGAAAGTATTTTACTATCGAATTGCCACTGAAAAAAATTTGAATATAACGAATAAAACACAAATTCAAGAAAAATATGCGCAAATAGAAAAAAGTGATGATTGGGTTGGGTTGATTAATGATTATTATGACAACGAAAAAATGCTGATTAATTATCCAAATATGATAATTGAAGAGGAAAATAAAAATCAGATTTATGTAGAAAGCTTGTTTAGTGAGGTAAAATCCTATTATTATCGTTTAGGGGATTTGTAAGGATGAGAAAATCATCCTTATTACATAGTAGAAGAGAAGAAAAGGAGAGAAAATGAAATTACATATTGTGCTAGTGGAGCCAGAAATTCCACAAAATACAGGAAATATCGCAAGAACGTGTGCAGCGTTGGGGGCAAAATTGCATCTTGTGTATCCACTTGGATTTTCTATTTCAGAAAAGCAAGTGAAAAGGGCAGGTTTGGACTATTGGGATAAATTAGAAATCGAAGAACATTTGAATTTTGAGACTTTTTTGAAGCAATATAAACCAGAAGAAAAGAATATGTTTTTTGTAACAACAAAAGGAAAACAGGTTTATTCTGATTTTGATTATTCAAAATTGGACGAAATTTTTATTCTTTTTGGAAAGGAAACTAAAGGTTTGCCAGAAGATATTTTGCAAAAATACATAGATAAGACAATTCGTATTCCAATGAAAGAGAGCTTGCGTTCACTGAATTTGTCAAATTCAGTTGCCATTGTGGCTTATGATATTTTTAGGCAATGCGAATTTAATGGATTAGAAGAAATTAGTCAATATTTTGTATAATTTGGTAAAATTTGCTCATAATACTAGCGAAGGTGAATATTATGAGGAAAGAATATTTTTATATTATAATTTTAATTATTTCAATTGCTGGTGTTATTGGAGGAACTGTAAGTTTGTTAGGAAATACTCCTAAGGTAAGAGAAGCTAGAGTGACAAATGAAGTAGGAAATGCTCAAATAAATGAGAATACTGTTACAACAGCGAGTTCAGAGGAAAAAGTTTCTCCCAATGCAACATTTGCATTAAAGAAATATTATGATGAGTGTAGTCATTTTGATTATGAAGAAGCAGAACTTCCACAAGAACTTGTGAATTTGACCAAAGAAGAAGTGGAAGAGTATTATGCGGATTGGGAAGTTGAGAAATTTGCTAAAAGTGAATTAGTTTTAACAAAGGAAATAAATGGATATTGTAACCAACATTTTTTAATTAAGTTGGACAATGATTTAGTCAATATTTATCGAGTAGGGACTTTGGGGGAGTTAAATCAATATCAATCAACAGATATTTCAAAAGATTATTTACCAGAAGAAGATATTGAAAAGTTGGAGACAGGAATTCCTATTTTTGGAGAAGGAAAATTGAGTTCGGTTTTAGAAGATTTTGAGTAATATTGTTAGAAAAAGATGAAATTTTTGTAACAATATATTGCAGATAAACAATTAATTTGACATTTTATGTAAAATATTATATAATATTATTTGTAAATTATTATTAACTTGAGGAGGTGCTACAATGTTTGCACAAAGATTTTTGGAAATTAAAAAGGCACAAAAGCAGCAGGAAGAGAAAAAAAGAAAGGATGAGACTAAGAAATAAAAAAGTAATGCTGTTATGCAAAAAGCAATAAAGCTGGTGAAAACCAGCTTTTGCTTTTTATTTTACTTTAAATTTTAACTCATCTTTTTTACATTCAACTAGAATGGTTTGGCCAGCGATAACCTCAGATTTTAAAATCATGTCAGAAATTTCATCTTCAATATATCTTTGAATTGAACGACGAAGTGGTCTTGCACCATATTTTAAATCAGTTCCTTTGTTTAGCAAAAATTTCTTAGCATCAATTGAAACATCCAAAGAAATATTTTTACTATCTAATGCGATTTGTGTTTTTGCTAAAAGTAAATCAACAATTTGTAACAATTCGTCTTCTGTAAGTGGGGCAAAGGCGACAATTTCATCAACTCGGTTCAAGAATTCTGGGCGGAATGCTTCTTTTAAAGCACCAAGCATTTTATCATTATCCATAATGGATTTACTTCCAAAACCAATTGAATTGTTATTCAAATTAGAACCAGCATTTGAAGTCATAATAATAATCGTATTTTCAAAATTGACGATATTTCCTTGTGAATCAGTCAATTTTCCGTCATCTAAAACTTGTAACAAAATATTAAATACATCAGGATGCGCTTTTTCGATTTCGTCTAACAAAATAATGGAATATGGTTTGCGTTTTACTTTTTCAGTTAATTGACCAGCATCATCATAACCAACATATCCTGGAGGAGAGCCAATTAATTTGGAAGTAGAATGACTTTCCATATATTCAGACATATCCACTCGAATGATAGCATCTTCTGAGCCAAACATTTCATAGGCAAGTGATTTAGCAAGTTCTGTTTTACCAACACCAGTTGGACCAACAAAAATAAAAGAAGGTGGACGTTTTGTACTTTGAAGCCCAGCGCGATTTCGACGAATTGCTTTTGAAACAGCTTCAACAGCAACGTTTTGTCCAATAATGCGTCTATGAAGATTACCTTCTAAGTTAAGTAATTTTTGTGTTTCAGCTTCTGTAATTTTGGTAACAGGAATTTTTGTCCAACGTTCAATCACTTCTGCAATGTCTTGAACATTTAAAACAGAAGGTGTTAGGGTAGCTTCAATTTCTTTCATCCTTTCTGTTAAAGTACATTCCTTTGTTTTCAAATCTGCTGCTTTTTGGTAGTCTTCAATCGAGTCAGAAGAAACAGCTTCTTCTTTTTCTTCAGATAATTTTTTTAATTCATTTTTAATCATTTCAAGTTCATATAAAGCTTTATTTCCTAAGTTAATTTTAGAACAAGCTTCATCAATCAAATCAATTGCTTTATCTGGCAAAAATCTGTCATGAATATACTTTTCAGACATTTTGACTGTTTTTTCAATAACATCATCAGAAATAAGAACTTTGTGGAATTCTTCATAATATTTTTTGATGCCTTTTAAAATGCCAATCGCATCTTGAACAGAAGGTTCTTCCACCATAACAGGTTGCAAACGTCTTTCTAAAGCAGTGTCTTTTTCAATATATTTTCGATATTCTTTTAAAGTGGTGGTTCCAATTAATTGAATATCACCACTCGATAGGGCAGGCTTTAAGATATTAGCGGCATTCATAGAATGTTCTGCATCACCAGCTCCAATAATATTATGAACTTCATCAATTACTAAAATGATATTACCATAAGATTTGCATTCGTCAATAAGTGATTTCATACGTGCTTCAAATTGACCTCTGAATTGTGTTCCAGCAATAATTGCAGTAATATCAATTAAGTAAACTTCTTTATTTAATAATTTAGCAGGAACTTGTTGATTTGCAATTTTAATTGCTAAACCTTGTGCAATGGCTGTTTTTCCAACACCAGGTTCACCGATTAAACAAGGATTGTTTTTAGAACGACGATTTAAAATTTGTGTAATACGTTGTATTTCACGTTCTCTACCGATAACTTCATCTAATAAACCATTTTTCGCTTTTTCTGTTAAATTAGTACCAAAGGTGTCTAAAAATTTCTTTTTTGTATTTTTAGGTTTTTTGTTAACTTTAACTGCTTTTTTCTGATTAGAATTATTGTTAGAAGAATTATCACCATTAGCAGCATTTTGTGCATGTGTATTAAAACCTTTGAACATACTAAGAATTCCAGTAAAAGGATTATTGCCTTCTGCAATTTCTTCTGGATTCATTCCTTCAAAAGGCATTTCGCCAGAAAAATCTTGAAAAATTTCCTCAAATTGATTAGACATATCTTCTAATTCATCTTGTGACAAATTAGCATTTTTCACAATCACATCAAGAGGATTAATGCCACGTGTTTTAGCACAATTGTAACATAATCCTTCAGTAGAAGTTTTACCATTTTCTGTTTTGTTGATAAACACGACAGCTGTATTTTTATTGCAATTTGAACATAACATAATATTTCTCCTTAAAATGTATATAATGATTAATCATATACTATTTTTTAAAATTAGTCAACCTTTTCTAGTTTGTGGTAAACTTTTTTTCCTTTTTTTAAGATAGCATAATTTTCTTTAAAATCTTTATCTGATAAAATATAATTAATATCTTCTATTTTTTGTTCATTTAATGAAACAGCACCTTGTGAAATTAACGTTTTAGCTTGACTTTTTGAAGTAACAATATTAGCTAAAACTAAAGCATCTAAAAGGGATATATTTATGTTATCCAATTTTGTAGATGGCATGTTTCCAATATTTCCTTCTCCACCAAATAGGGCATTAGATGCTTCCTCAGCTTTAATTGCTTCTTGCTCGCCATGAACAAGTTTGGTAATTTCGAAAGCGACTTTTCGTTTTGCAGCATTTATTTTTTCGTCTTTTAACAAACCAATTTCTTTAATTTCTTCCATTGGTATAAAAGTAAGTAATTTAGCAACATTGACAACATCAGCATCATCAATATTTCGCCAGTATTGATAGAATTCATAAGGAGAAACTTTTTCGCTATCAAGCCATAGAGCACCTTTTTCTGTTTTTCCCATTTTTTTACCTTCTTTGGTAGTAAGAAGTTTAAAGGTTAAACCAAAAGAATCGTCTTTTCCAATCTTTCGTATTAAATCTACACCACCAATAATATTAGACCATTGGTCATTTCCGCCAATTTCAAGTTTGCAACCATACATATTATATAAATGCAAAAAGTCGTAAGATTGCATTAACATATAACCCATTTCAAAGAAAGTAAGTCCCGTTTCTAAACGGTTTTTATAACATTCTGCGGCAAGCATTTTGTTGACAGAAAATAAAGTTCCAATTTCACGCATAAAATCAATGTAATTTAAAGTTGAAAGCCAGTCCGCATTATTTACAATAATGGCAGCATTTTCACCTTCAAAACTAACAAACTTTTCAATTTGTTTTTTTATTGCATTAACATTGTGTTCAATATCTTCATGTGTTAACATTTTTCGAATATCTGTTTTACCACTTGGGTCACCAATAACAGCTGTTCCGCCACCAACTAAAATAATTGGTTTATGTCCATATTTTTGCAAATTAGATGCCACCATAAGTGACACGAAATGACCAACATGTAGACTATCAGCGGTTGGGTCTATACCAATATAAAATGGTACAGATTTTTTTCCTAAAAGTTCCTTGATTTCCTCTGGATGAGTTAATTGTTCAATATATCCACGTTCTTGCAAAACGTCAAAAACATTATTCATAATTGAAAGCCTCCTTAAATTTTGTTTATTATATCAAAAAAAATAGGAAAAATCAACAGCTTTTTTTAAGGCTTTTATAGGAAGGTTTAGAGGAATTTTAGAATAGTATTGAAAAATTCCAAAAAATGTGCTAAAATATTCCAAAAGGAGTGATTAAAATTAGTTGGTTAGACGTTGAAATAGAAGGAAAAGTTTACAAAAGAGTTATGATTGCTGGAATAGTAATTTGTATGATTTATCTATTGATAACTTTTATGTCTTTTGCACTTCCTAGTGTTTATCATTTGGACAAAAATACAAAGGTAGATACAGAACATACAGTCAAAAATGGAATTCTAAATTTATACCGAGGAAGTTTAAGATTGGAAATTTCAGGCTGGGCGTATAAAGAGAGACAAGCCATAGAGAATTTTAAAAGCAGTTTTATTTTGAAAAATCGAGAAAATGAGAAAATGTATTTGCTAAAAACAGGTATGGAATTGGTAGAGGAAAATCAATTTATTGATGGTTATGAATGTTTAAAAAGTGGTTTGAAATCGGAAAGCATTGTATTGGGCTTGCCAAATGCAGGCTATGATTTATACATTTTATATCAAAATGATGGAGAAAATTTACTGGTAGACACAGGAGTAGAAGTGAATTTATAAAGGAGAGAACGATGACAAAAATAAAGAACTTTTTTAAAAGTAACAAAAGAAAATGTTTATTGATTTTTCTTGTGTTAGAATTTTTAATCAGCATTTGGATTACGCCCAATAAATATGACTCTGAATTTTTTATCAAGCAAATGCAAGAAATGTCAGCTTTTGATTTTGTAAGTATGCGTTATCAAACTTGGACTTCACGAGTTTTGATAGAAACTTTAATTTGTTTGATTTTGCCAAAATCAGGAATTATTTGGGCAATTTTGAACACAATTATGATGACAATTTTAGGATATTCTATTCTGAAAATATTTGTCACAGAAGACAATCCAATTTTAAATTGGATGGCAATTTGCTTCATATTGATTTATCCGCTAGATAAAATTGCGTCTTGCGATTGGGGAGCAGGTTCTATGAACTACACTTGGCCACTTGCCATGTTGCTTTTTAGTATAATTCCCATTGCGAAAATACAACGTCAAGAAAAAATTGCAAAATATATGTATCCAATTTATTCAGTTGCTTTAATTTTTGCCTGTAATCAAGAACAATGTTGCATGATCGCATTTTGTGTTTATGTGATTTTTACTATTTATCATATTCTAAAAAATAAAAAAGTACATCCATTTATGGTGCTACAATGCATTTTGGCGGTTTTAAGTTTGTTATTTATTGTTACTTGCCCACGGAAATTATGCCAGAAAAACGGAAGAAATTACAACTTATTACATGGAATTTGCGTCTTTAGGATTTCTTGACAAAATTTCTTTAGGTTTAACAGCAACAGTTAATCATTTATTGATTAGTACAAATCTTGTCTATTTTGTGTTTTCACTTGTTTGTTGTGTTTATATTTTTAAACAATACAAATATAAACTATATCGCGCCATTAGCCTTATTCCATTGGTTACTAGTTTGATTTTTGGTATTTTGAAAGATGTTGTTTGCAGAGTATATCCGTATTTTGGCGTGTTTTATGAAATGATAATGAAAGAAACAGCTATGTTAACGCCAGGAAATTATTTAGATTTTATTCATTTTTTGCCACTGATTTTATCGTTTTTAGTACTTGGCAGTATGCTACTTAATATTTTACTAATCTTTAAAAAGTTAGGAAATAATAGTGCTATTGTGATTTATGCTTTAGGCGTGATATCTAGAGTTGCGCTAGGATTTTCGCCAACTGTATTTTCGTCAGCAGATAGAACATTTATCTTTTTTGAATTTGCTCTTATCATCATAAGTATTTTAATTTGGCAAGAATTTGAAAAAGAAACAGACAAATCACAAATTAAAGTTAGAAGTCGATTAGCGACTTTCATAGCAGTGATAGCGGTTTTGCAATATGCTCATACGCTGATTTACACATTCATGAGCCAAATGTAAGGATTAATTTTATAAAAAAACTACTGAGAATTTCTTGGTAGTTCTTTTTATACATAAAAATTCTTAAAAATGCAGAAAATAGAAATAAAATCAAGTGTTAGCCTTGACAAACAAAATACAATATTATATAATGTTAACCATGATTAACATTAAGGAGAAAAGTATGATTTCACAAGCATTGGAAGAATATTTGAAGACTATGTATGTCTTGAGAAAACAAAATGGACGAGTGCGTGTAACTGATATTGCAGAAAAAATGAATTGTACGAAAGCAAGTGTTAATAAAGCGGTTCGCAACTTGAATAATCATGAACTTGTGCATTATGAAACATATGGAACAATTGAACTGACAGAAGCTGGGGAAAATTTAGCCAAAAAAATTTTAGAGGCATATGATATTGTTTTTTTGTTTTTGAAAGAGGTTCTAAATTTGGAGGAAGAGGCAGCAAGGCAAGAGGCTGAAAAAATGAAATCCAATATGAAAGATGATACGATAAATAAGTTAGCTAAATATGTGCATCAAGTGCTAGGTTTAAATCATTTAGATTGTGACTATGATGTAAATAAGGAAAAATGTCGTTCTTGCAAACGCAGAACAAATATAAGATTGTAGAAAACAGAAAGGGAAAATCATGGGGGAGAATTTATTAGAAATAAAAGATTTGCATGTGAATGCAGAGGAAAAAGAAATTCTAAAAGGTATTAATTTGGAAATAAAAAAAGGCGAAATTCATGTTATAATGGGACCAAATGGTTCTGGGAAAACTACGACTGCAAACGCTATTTTGAACAATCCGATGTACAAAAAAATGGCAGGAACAATTACATTTGAAAATGAAAATATAAATAGATTAAAAACTGATGAAATTGCAAGAAAAGGGATTTTCATGTCTTTTCAATTGCCAGAAGAAATTCCAGGAATTTCGGTTACCAACTTTTTGAAATACGCCAAAAATAAAATGACAGGAAAGCCAGTGAAAATATTTGAATTTAAAGAAGAATTGAAAAATAAGATGGATGAACTAAATATGAATTCAAAAAATATGGAAAGAAGCTTAAATGTTGGTTTTTCAGGTGGAGAGAAAAAGAAAAATGAGATTTTGCAAATGCTTGTACTAAATCCCAAATTGGCGATTTTGGACGAAACCGATTCAGGTCTTGATGTGGATGCGATTAAAACGGTTTCCAAAGGAATTGAAATGTTCAAAAACGAAAACAACGCAGTACTGATTATTACGCATAACACGAAGATTTTGCATAGCTTGAAAGTCGATTATGTACATGTTTTAGTAAATGGGCGAATTGTCAAAACGGGAACGCAGGAATTGGCAAAGGAAATTGAAGAGAATGGGTATAGTCAATTTAAAGCATGAAAAAGGCGGTATTGCTACCCGCCCAGTCCAAGAAGACTATAAATTCCATATTATTGCAAGCAATATGATTGGCAATACAATAAGCAGAAATATAACTAAACAGTTAATGAAAAATGTATGCCGTTTTTCTATAATCTGTTCTACTTCTGCCAAAGGTATTCTGGAATACTTCTTGCCTAACAACATAGATGAAACACCTTCTTTCCATATATTTTAGTTTACATATTATATCACAAATTCACATAAAAGTCAAGGAACTAGAACTGTTATTTCTTACAAGGGAAAGATGAGTAGAATAGAAATTAAAGTGGGTATAATATGTATAAAAAATCTGTCGCCAGCCCAAGTGCTTGGCTGGCGGCAGATTGGATTTTGGAATTACTTCCGTTTGATTTTGAAATAATCCAAAATCATACCTAATGCAAATAACATTAATAAAAAAGGAAAGTAAGACTTAAGAGTTTCCAGTTTTTCAAGTTGAAGTTTATCAGCTTCTAAACAAGTAGTCCCATAGGTTCATAGTACTCCTCCTTATGTGTCTGTCTCTTGAAGATACAGAAGAAAATTAAATAATATGGTGGTAAGAAGCAAGCTAAACACTTGTAAACCAGAGTTTGAACTTGTAAACATATTAATTCCAAATCCAATCATAACGGAGAATTTCCAAATTGATAAAGTTTGCCCTGTTGCAATGAATATAAATATTGCAATGTAAAGCAGTATTATTGCAAGTGAAATATTCTTTGAAAATAAAATAAATATTCCAAATAACAATAAACTGGTACCGATGCCAAGTGAAAAAAATGGAATCGATGTTCCTAAAGCTGAGAAGATCAGGAAAAAATTCCTAAACTGACCATAATTGCCCAAAACCGGACATTTCCTGTGAAAATGGTGCATATGCCACAGCAAAACATACCACTTGCTATGCTAAAGCCTAGTTTCTTAAAAAACTGTTTGTTCATAGAAACACCTCTTTCTTTCTAAAAATTTAATATAAATATTATACCATAAATTTACATAAAAGTCAAGAAGCTAGAAGCGTTATTTAGGGCTATAGAAAGGAAAAATTATGAGTAAAACTGATATTAAAGAAATCAATCAAAATCGATATAATTTTAAAAATAAAGACGAATATGATTTTAAAATCAAAAAAGGTTTAACCAAAGAAATTATTGAAGAAATTTCAAATCAGAAAAGTGATCCAGATTGGATGCGAGAGTTTCGTTTAAAAGCATTAGATGTTTATAACGAATTAGAGCTTCCAACTTGGGGACCAGATTTACATGAGTTAGATATGAGCGAAATTGCAACATATGTGCGTCCCAAATCGCAGCTTAGTAATTCATGGGAGGACGTGCCAGAAGACATTAAAGATACATTTGATAAACTAGGTATTCCAGAAGCTGAGAAATCTTCTTTGGCAGGAGTTGGTGCGCAGTATGATTCCGAAGTTGTGTATCATAGCATGAAAAAGGAATTGCTAGAGCAAGGTGTTGTGTACACAGACATGGAAACTGCAATTAAAGAATATCCTGATTTGGTTAAAAATCATTTTATGAAATGTGTGCCTGTTTATGACCACAAATTTGTGGCTTTGCATGGGGCAGTTTGGTCAGGTGGTTCGTTTGTGTATGTGCCAAAAGGCGTCAAAGTTGATATTCCGCTGCAATCATATTTTCGCTTGAATTCACCAGAATCTGGGCAATTTGAACATACTTTGATTATTGTTGACGAAGGTGCAAGTTTGCACTTTATTGAAGGTTGTTCTGCGCCAAAATATAATAAAGTCAACTTGCATGCAGGTTGTGTGGAATTGTATGTGAAAGATAATAGCTATTTGCGTTATTCGACGATTGAAAATTGGTCGAAAAATATGCTGAATTTGAATACGAAAAAAGCAATTGTGGGAAAAAATGCGAAAATGGATTGGGTTTCACGGTTCCTTTGGTTCTAAAATTTCGATGTTGTATCCAATGAGCATTTTAAATGGAGAAGGTGCTAAAACAGAATTTACAGGAATTTCTTTTGCAGGAAAGGGACAGAATTTGGACAATGGTTTTAAAGTGGTTCATAATAGTGAAAATACATCAAGTGTGATAAATGCGAAATCAATTTCCAAAAATGGTGGAAAATGTACGTATCGTTCTTTAGTTCGTATCTGCGAAAATGCGAAACATTCAAAATCTTCGGTTTCTTGTGAATCGCTTATGTTAGATGATATTTCTGTTTCAGATACGATTCCAGTAAGTGATATTCAAACAGATGAAGTGGAGTTTTCACATGAGGCGAAAATTGGGAAGATTAGTGATAAAACAATTTTTTATTTGATGAGTCGAGGTTTGTCAGAAGAAGATGCTTTGGGCTTGATAGTCAGAGGGTTTGCATATCCAATTTCAAAAGAATTGCCAGTCGAATATGCAGTGGAAATGAATAATTTGATTAATTTGGAGTTAGAAGGAGCAATTGGGTAAATGGAAATAACGAAATTAAACGAAACGCCTGTTAGAACGTCACGAAATTTTAATATTAATAACATAAAATTAGAAAATGCTCTAATTTGTGAAAATATTGCGAATTTTTCTAATGTTACGAAAACGGGACATAGCACACAGATAAAAATTGATGAAAATTGTAGTCAGGTTAATTTGAAGTTTGGTTTAAGTGAAAAATTGACTAATCAAGTGAGTAAAAAAGCAAATCAGAAACTACATGTTAATATTACAGGCAGTACAGAAAAAGAGGAAAAAATTGATTTTTTGTTGGATAAAAAGAATTCACAATTAGTTGACAATATTGAAATTGTTGCAGCTGAAAATGCGAAAGCAACGATTGTTTTAACCTATCAATCAGAGGATGATTTGACTTATTATCACAATGGAATTTTGCGAGTGAGAGCACAAAAAAATGCAAAAATAAATGTTGTTTTAATGAATTTATTAAATATGAATTCAACTCATTTTATGGCGATTGAAAATAGGTTAGAGGAAAATGCAAAAGTGCAGTTTTGCATAATTGATTTTGGCGGAAAAAGTAGTGTAACTAATGTATATTCCAATTTATTAGGAAATTTGTCGGAACATAAGATTGATGCAGTTTATTTAGGAAAAGAAAATCAAATGTTTGATTTGAATTACGTGTCTGAATTAAGGGGCGAAAAATCGAAAGTTAAGATAGAAGTTCAAGGAGCTTTGAAAGATTGTGCCAAAAAGCATTTCAAAGGAACAATTGATTTTAAAAAAGGTTGTAAGAAGGCCAAAGGCAGTGAAAATGAAGCCTGCATGTTATTGTCTGATACAGCAAAATCAATTTCGCTTCCAATGCTTTTATGTTCCGAAGAAGAGGTAGAAGGAAATCATAGTAATTCTGCAGGTAAGATTAACGAAAAGGAATTATTTTATATGATGAGCCGAGGTTTTAATCAGAAGGAGGCTATGAAGTTGATGGTTCGAGCCAGATTTAATAAAATTTTGGAAAAAATCAAAAATGAAGAAATGTGAGAATTGGTTTTGAAAGAAATGGATAAAAAGTTAGATT
>CATLEX010000035.1 GCA_949927455.1 uncultured Clostridia bacterium | reverse complement strand
AAGAACGTTGACAGCGAAAAAGGCTGGCAAAAAGAACACAAGAGCTAGGTAAAAAAAGACAGAAAAAATAAATTAAAAAAAATGAAAAAAAGATGTTGACAAGAAGAATAAAATGTGTTAAAATAATTTTTGCTAGCGACAAAAGTTGCGAAGTCAAAAGTACATTGAAAAGTAAACAATAAATTCCTTTAAGAAACAAAACCAAGCGGTAGATGCTTAAGTTCTAGGGAGCGAAAGTGACGTAGAAATTAAGTAGCACGAAAGTGCTTTCTACCAAAATGAATTAAAAAAATGAGCTATAAGCTCAAACTCAAAAAGATTTATATTTTAAAGATATAGATACCAAAAACAAGAGAGTTTGATCCTGGCTCAGGATAAACGCTGGCGGCGCACATAAGACATGCAAGTCGAACGAACTTAATCCATTCTTTTAGATTGGAAGCGGTTAGTGGCGGACTGGTGAGTAACGCGTGAGCAACCTGCCTATTAGAGGGGAATAACAGTGAGAAATCATTGCTAATACCGCATAAGCTGATAGAATCGCATGATTTAGTCAGAAAAGGAGAAATCCGCTAATAGATGGGCTCGCGTCTGATTAGCTAGTTGGTGAGGTAACGGCTTACCAAGGCAACGATCAGTAGCCGGACTGAGAGGTTGAACGGCCACATTGGGACTGAGATACGGCCCAGACTCCTACGGGAGGCAGCAGTCGGGAATATTGCGCAATGGAGGAAACTCTGACGCAGTGACGCCGCGTATGGGAAGAAGGTTTTCGGATTGTAAACCATTGTCGTTAGGGAAGAAGAAGTGACAGTACCTAAGGAGGAAGCTCCGGCTAACTATGTGCCAGCAGCCGCGGTAATACATAGGGAGCGAGCGTTATCCGGATTTATTGGGTGTAAAGGGTGCGTAGACGGGAATTTAAGTTGGTTGTGAAATCCCTCGGCTCAACTGAGGAACTGCAACCAAAACTGGATTTCTTGAGTGCTGGAGAGGAAAGTGGAATTCCTAGTGTAGCGGTGAAATGCGTAGATATTAGGAGGAACACCAGTGGCGAAGGCGACTTTCTGGACAGTAACTGACGTTGAGGCACGAAAGTGTGGGGAGCAAACAGGATTAGATACCCTGGTAGTCCACACCGTAAACGATGGATACTAGGTGTAGGGTTTAATAAAGACTCTGTGCCGTCGCAAACGCAATAAGTATCCCACCTGGGGAGTACGACCGCAAGGTTGAAACTCAAAGGAATTGACGGGGGCCCGCACAAGCAGTGGAGTATGTGGTTTAATTCGAAGCAACGCGAAGAACCTTACCAGGGCTTGACATATAGGCGAATATGCTAGAGATAGTATAGTCCTTCGGGACGCCTATACAGGTGGTGCATGGTTGTCGTCAGCTCGTGTCGTGAGATGTTGGGTTAAGTCCCGCAACGAGCGCAACCCCTATTTCTAGTTACCAGCACATAATGGTGGGAACTCTAGAGAGACTGCCGGTGATAAATCGGAGGAAGGTGGGGATGACGTCAAATCATCATGCCCTTTATGTCCTGGGCTACACACGTACTACAATGGCCGTAACAGAGGGAAGCAAGATAGTGATATGGAGCAAAACCCAAAAAGCGGTCTCAGTTCGGATTGAAGGCTGAAATTCGCCTTCATGAAGCCGGAATTGCTAGTAATGGCAGGTCAGCATACTGCCGTGAATACGTTCCCGGGCCTTGTACACACCGCCCGTCACACCATGAGAGTTGGAAATACCCGAAGCCTGTGAGCTAACTGTAAGGAGGCAGCAGTCGAAGGTAGAGCCAATGATTGGGGTGAAGTCGTAACAAGGTAGCCGTATCGGAAGGTGCGGCTGGATCACCTCCTTTCTAAGGAGAAAGAAAGTTTTTAGTTAATTAGAGAGAATTTATTGTTTATTTTTCAATGTACTTTTTAGTACATTATTTTATAATTTGGGGATATAGCTCAGTTTGGCTAGAGCGCCTGCCTTGCAAGCAGGAGGTCAGGAGTTCGACTCTCCTTATCTCCACCACTTAAACAGAAATGTTTAAGGAAAGCACATTGAAAAATATATAGATAATGCGAAAAATTGATAGGTAAAACTAGCATACTAGAAATAGTATGAAAACAATAAACCGAGAAAGAGAACAGAAATGTTTGAAACCGAAAAAAAAGGTTAAGCTACAAAGAGCATAGGGAGAATGCCTAGGCACCAAGAGCCGAAGAAGGACGTGATAAGCTGCGAAAAGCCATGGGGAGAAGCAAATATTCATTATATCCATGGATATCCGAATGGGGAAACCCGACTAGTAGAAATTGACTAGTCATCCATACATGAGTAAAGTAGTGTATGAGAAGGGAACGTAGGGAACTGAAACATCTTAGTACCTACAGGAAAAGAAAGAAAAATCGATTCTGTGAGTAGTGGCGAGCGAAAGCGGAAGAGCCTAAACCTAAGGTAGTAATACTTTAGGGGTTTGGACAGCAAAATTGATTCAACGAGAGTAGTAGAATTATTTGGAAAAGTAAACCAAAGATAGTGAAAGTCTAGTATACGAAACTTAAGTTGACAAGGCTGTATCCAGAGTAGTGCAAGACACGTGGAATCTTGTATGAAAGAGCGAGGACCATCTCGTAAGGCTAAATACTACTTGGTGACCGATAGTGGAGAAGTACCGTGAGGGAAAGGTGAAAAGAACCCCGGGAGGGGAGTGAAAGAGAACCTGAAACCCTATGTTTACAAGCAGATAGAGCGATTTAAAGCGCGATATCGTACTTTTTGTAGAACGGTCCGGCGAGTTATTGTATATGGCAAGGTTAAGTATTGAGAAGATACGAAGCCGAAGGGAAACCGAGTCTGAAAAGGGCGAATTTAAGTCATATATAATAGACCCGAAACTGAGTGACCTATCCATGGTCAGGATGAAGCTTGAGTAAAATCAAGTGGAGGTCCGAACTGATTGTCGTTAAAAAGGCACCGGATGAACTGTGGATAGCGGAGAAATTCCAATCGAACTCAGAGATAGCTGGTTCTCCTCGAAATAGCTTTAGGGCTAGCCTTGATGTAAGATGTGTGGGGGTAGAGCACTGAAGGAGCTAGGGGCCTAAACCAGGTTACCGAACTCTATCAAACTACGAATACCATACATTAGTAGTCAGGAGTCAGACTACGGGAGCTAAGTTCCGTGGTCAAAAGGGAAAGAGCCCAGATCGTCAATTAAGGTCCCAAAGGAATAGCTAAGTGGGAAACGATGTGAATTTGCGTAAACAACCAGGATGTTGGCTTAGAAGCAGCCATTCATTTAAAGAGTGCGTAATAGCTCACTGGTCGAGTGAAGTTGCGCGGAAAATTACCGGGGCTAAGCTATTCACCGAAATTGCGAATTAGGTAATGTCTACGGGCATTATTTAGTGGTAGAGGAGCATTCTATAGTAGGAAGAAGGTAGACCGAAAGGACTGCTGGACGAGATAGAAGAGAGAATGCCGGAATAAGTAGCGAGAGCAAGGTGAGAATCCTTGCCGTCGAAAGTCTAAGGTTTCCTGGGGAAGGTTCGTCCGCCCAGGGTAAGTCGGGTCCTAAGGAGAGGCCGAAAGGCGTATCCGATGGACAGCAGGTAAAAATTCCTGCACTATAGATATACTGAAAAAGCATATGTGACACAGGAGTGGAAGATAATCGAGGAAGAGGAAAAACTCGACCCGAAAGGGATAGTGAAAAATGAGTAACGAAGTATCAAGAAGCACACTGGCGAGAAAAGCATATGAGTCTTGTATATAGATACCCGTACCGCAAACCGACACAGGTAGATGAGGAGAGGATCCTAAGACGAACGGGAGAAGCATTGTTAAGGAACTCGGCAAACTAACCCCGTAACTTCGGAAGAAGGGGTACTGGTGTAAAAGCCAGTCGCAGAGAAGAGTCCCAAGCAACTGTTTAACAAAAACACAGGTTTCTGCTAAATCGAAAGATGAAGTATAGGAGCTGACGCCTGCCCAGTGCTGGAAGGTTAAGGGAAAGAGTTAGGAGTAATCCGAAGCCCTGAACTGAAGCCCCAGTGAACGGCGGCCGTAACTATAACGGTCCTAAGGTAGCGAAATTCCTTGTCAGGTAAGTTCTGACCCGCACGAAAGGCGTAATGATTTGGGAGCTGTCTCAACAATGTACCCGGCGAAATTGTAGTACTAGTGAAGATGCTAGTTACCTGCGACAAGACAGAAAGACCCCATGGAGCTTTACTGTAGCTTGATACTGGGTTTCGGTAGTTTATGTACAGGATAGGTGGGAGACTATGAGTGTAGGGCGTCAGCCTTGCAGGAGTCATTGTTGGGATACCACCCTTAAATTACTGGAATTCTAACCTGTAGTCATTAGCTGGCTAGGGGACAATGTCAGGTGGGCAGTTTGACTGGGGCGGTCGCCTCCTAAAGAGTAACGGAGGCGCCCAAAGGTTCCCTCAGCCTGGTCAGAAATCAGGCGAAAGAGTGTAAAGGCAGAAGGGAGCTTAACTGAAAGACAGACATGTCGAGCAGATACGAAAGTAGGGCTTAGTGATCCGGTGGTAAGTAAATGGAAATGCCATCGCTCAACGGACAAAAGTTACCCTGGGGATAACAGGCTAATCTCTCCCAAGAGTTCACATCGACGGGGAGGTTTGGCACCTCGATGTCGGCTCATCGCATCCTGGAGCGGAAGTACGTTCCAAGGGTTGGGCTGTTCGCCCATTAAAGCGGTACGCGAGCTGGGTTCAGAACGTCGTGAGACAGTTCGGTCCTTATCTGTCGCAGGCGCAGGAAATTTGAAGGGAGCTGTCCTTAGTACGAGAGGACCAGGATGGACATACCGATGGTGTATCAGTTGTCATACCAATGGCATGGCTGAGTAGCTAAGTATGGAAGGGATAAACGCTGAAAGCATCTAAGTGTGAAGCCCACCCTAAGATAAGATTTCCCATACCGATAAGGTAGTAAGATTCCTAGAAGACGACTAGGTAGATAGGCTGGAGGTGGAAGTACAGTGATGTATGTAGCTAACCAGTACTAATAAATCGAGGGCTTAACCACAGTAAAAGAAGAAGGTTTTGCCTAGATAAGATAAAGTAGCAATTATCTATGTATTTTTGAATGTGCTAAGAATAGAAAAGTAAAAAAAGAGCAGAATAGATATTGACAAGAAGAGAAAAAAATGATATAAAAGAAATTGCTGGTGATCATAACGAGGAGGAAATACCTGTACCCATGCCGAACACAGAAGTCAAGCTCCTTAGTGCCGAAGATACTTACGAGTTACCTTGTTGGGAAAATAGGAAGTTGCCAGTTTTTTATATTTATAAAAGGAAATATATTCCTCCTTAGCTCAGTTGGTAGAGCAACTGGCTGTTAACCAGTGGGTCGTAAGTTCGAGTCTTACAGGAGGAGCCAAAGTAAAGTTGTAAATTTAATTTATGACTTTATTTTTTTAAGAAAGGAAAGAAATTATCGAAGTTTTTAATTTCAGAAACTTTAAGGCAAATGAGAAAATTAGGGCATAAGAAAACATTATTGCACACAGACACATACTTAGCTAGCGGTAAAAGTATATTTGGATTTGGGCTTTGTGCCTTATAAATTGAAGAAAGTTACGAGGGTTGGCAAATTATAAAAAAGTTTACTAATCATAATAGTTTGAAAAATGTGAATGATATTTCTGAAAAAGATTTGATTGATGTGAATTTTAGAGGAAAACTTTACCAATATTGTTATACTTATGAAAATACTAAATTAAATATTGAGGAGTTAGAAGTGTGAATATTGTACAATTATCAAGAGATTTAATGTATCAACAAACGCAAATTAATAAAGCGCCAGCATGGCGATTGACGGAGCTTGCTATATTGAAAGGGAAAGAATTGGCCGAAAAATATCAGGAAGATGAAAGGTTGATTATGACATCGCTGTATTTAGCGCATACAGTGTTTAGCCCAATTTGGGCTGGGGAAATTCAGCAAAATCATCCTAATTTAAGTGCCGAATTTTCGCAAAGATATTTGGATGAATGGCAAGTTCCAATAGAAGAGCAAAAAATTATTTTGAATAGTATTCAAGCACATCATGATAAAATGAAGACAGAAACAAAGATTGCAGAAATTGTGAAAAATGCAGAATGTTTTAAGTTTGTAACTATGGAGGGTGCTTTGATTTATTTGCATGAGTGGGGAAGAAGGCAAGTAGAATATGAGGAAGCACGAGATAAAGTGTTGCAGAAAATGGAGCAAAAAAGAAGGTTATTAACGTTAGATGAATGTATTAAAGAGGCAGAAGAAAATTGCAAAAAAATTAGAAAATTATTTGTAGGAAAAAATGAGGTGTAAATATTGAAAGTTTTGATTTTGAGTTTCAGTAACAATCAGGTAAATGAAGACAGTTTTGTTCCAAATAAAATTGGTTTGACATTTTCGTGTGTAAAAGAGTGCGAGAAGGAATTGAAAGAATTAGGAAATGAAGTTGAACATATTTGTATTAATCAGAAAAATATTCAAAGGTGTTTGGCTTGTGGAAAGCGAGGTTGGGGCATTTGTTTGGAAAAACACAAATGTATTCAAGATGATGATTTTAACGAGATTTATGAATATATGAGCAATTTTGATGCTTATATTTTTGTTACGCCAGTATATTTTTGGGAAATGAGTGAGAGTGCTAAAACATTTTTTGACCGTTTAAAAAGGTGTGATGCTTTTGACAAAAACTCAAAAATAAGGCATAAAAAGATTGTTTGTATTGCGTGTGCGGGTGGAAGTGGAAGTGGCACGGAGGAGACACTTCAAGCATTTGATAGATTAAATTATTTTTTGAAAACGCGAATGTGTGGCAGAATTCCAGTAACAAAAGCAAATTTCGAAGATCAAAAAGAATTGATAAAAAATACAATGTTGGAGGTAGGAAAATGAAAGTAGCTTTAATTCAAATGGATTCAACTAAAACAAGGGAACAAAATGAGAAAAAAACCTTACAATTTATGAGACAAGCAGTTTTAAGAGAAGTAGATGTGATTTGTTTATCAGAGTCTTTTGTTTATTGGGGAAATGAACGTAGTCAGAGAAATTGCACTTTAGAAGATATTGAAAAATATCAAGATTTTGCAAGAGAAAATAATGTTAATCTTGTTCTTGGAAGTGTTTCTTTAGTAAGTGAAAATGCAGAGAAGACAACGAATACATGTTTTGTGATAAATAGAGATGGTAAGATTGTCCATCGTTATGATAAAAAATATATGTATAGAGTAAATAAACCAGATTTGGTTGTGGACGAAACGCAAAAGACTATACCTGGAAAAACAAATGGAATTTTTGAATTGGATGGCGTAAAAATGGGAGTTGGCATTTGTTTTGACTTAAGATATCCAGAATATTTTAGAGAGTTAATAAAAGAAGGTGCAGAAATTATATTTTTGCCATCGCATTTTAGAAAAGCAACAGGAGAAATTGCTTGGAATATTTTGTCAAGAGCTAGAGCAATTGAAAATCAAGTTTATTTTTGCGCTTGTAATCAAACTGGTGAAGGCAATTGTGGGAATACACAAGTAATTTCTTATGAAGGAAAAATTTTAGCCAAGATAGAAGAGGACGAAGGAATTATTGTGCAAGAAATTGATTTAGAAGCGCAGAGAAAATGCAGAAAAGAATTGCCAGTATTGGAACAGATGAAATGAAAAATTAGCTATTAATAGCTAATCTCAAAGGTTGGAATTCCAGTAGAATATGGAGCAATGTCATATTGCTGAAAATAAATTACAACAAAATCAGGAGTTAAATAAAATTGACTTGGCTGAAAAGTTTCTAAAACTAAAGTGCAATAATTGTCAAAAAATAAATCGCTTCCTTTTTCTTGAATTTGTTGATTAATTTGTTTGAAAATAGAGAGTAAATAGTTTGGATTTTTAGCAAAGATATCGTTTAGAGTGAATTGTTTGTTGCATGCTAAATTCCAATTTTGTGAAGTACGAATTGTGGAGCCATGAGCACCACCTGTAAATGTGTATTGGTCTTGATATAAACTCATAATTGGACTTTTGTTATAAGTAATATTGGTTTCTAAAATTAATTCATAAACCATAATAGGATAACCATTTTGGGCATTATAATCGTAAGTTTTTTTGCTGTCTTCAAATAAAGTTTCTTTTGCATATTTTTCGAGCGCTAATGCACGTTCCAAATTTACGGAATTAAAATGACAAGTGGAGTAGCAATTCGAAAAAATTTGTGGATATTCAATTTTGTATTTTACAATTACATTTCCTTTGTAAGTTAATTCATTTTGAATTATTTTTTTTGTAAGTTTAAACATAAAAATCACCTAAAATATTGTATGAAAAAGTAAGTCAGTTGGTTCATTTTAAGCCCAACATTTTAAGTAAAGTTTTGCAAACAGTAATAAGATAAGAAATTGCTTCAGAATCTGCTTTAATTCTTATTTGCCAAATAACTTTTCCAATTGTATAAAAGTACAAAGTTTCTAATATTAATTTTTTGTCTTCTTTGTAATGTTTTGACATAAGTGAAATAAGATTGTTAATTTCATGTTTTTCTAGGTTTGTGTGCTTTAATTCGGCTCTTAAAAACTGAGCAGTTTCAATCACTTTTTCGCCAATAATTCCGTGAGGATCAATGGCTTTCCAACCATTTTCAGATTTGAGAATATTTTTGTGATGTAAATCATCATGCAAAATATATTTTGGCAAATTCATTTCTTGCATTTTTTCATAAAGATTTTTGGCAATATCAATCATCCACAAAATGTCTTTAAAAAGTGGATAACTTTCTTTTGCAAATTCCAAATATTCAGTAAATACTTTATCAAAAGTCAAAAAAGTTTCTGTGTTATTTGTAGGAATTAAAAGATGATTGGATAAATTACAAAATACTTTTATTCGCTCTTCTAAATTTTCCAAATAATCTAAAGAATATCCAGGACGGATTTTTTCCAAAATCATAATATTATCTTCAAGATTTGAGTAATAACATTTTGGTGCATAATTTTCAGGATATTGTTTGATGATTTTTATTTCTTGTCTAGAACTTGGAGAGCCAATTTTGACAACAACTTCTCCCCATTTTGAAGAGGTTGCAAACATCACAATATTGACGCTTAGATGCTCAAGTAATATAATATTTTCTAATTCAAATTTTTTAGTATATTTTTCTACAAGATTATTGCTATGATTTAACCAAATTTCACCTTCTGTTCCATAGCGATTGATAACATCAATTTTAAATTTTTCTGGAAATTCTAACATGTTAATCTCCTTTTATGTTTCTTTTATTATAATATATTTTATCAGAAAAAACAATCAAAATCTACTTGACTATTAATTTATTTATCACTATAATAAAAAAGGATACAAAAAAAGGGGGAAAAAAGATGGTTAGTATAGTAGCAATTGTTGTGGGATTTATTTTTGCATATATTGTTTATTTAGCACTTAGTAAAAAGGGATTTATGTTAGGTTATGGTTTGAATTTTTTGTATAGTTTGGTAAGTCATTATTGGAGTAGTTCAGAACTAACAATGTTTACTATTGCAAAAATATTGTTAGTTACGGCTATTATAACTGGAGCAGAATATATTGCTTATAAAAAAACACAATCATTTATGGGATATTTAGTTTATATTGTGCTAATGATTGTGGGGATTATAGTGGTTATAGCTTTATTAACAAAAGCATTATTTACTTTTTTAGGAAATCCATCAATGTTATTTGAATTAAAAAAGTAGTTAGGTGAAAAATGCAAGATTTAGTTTTAATGAAGAAAATGACTGAGCCAATTGTTAAATGGTATCAGGAAAATAAGAGGGAGTTGCCTTGGCGAAAAGAGAAGAATCCATATCTTATTTGGGTTTCTGAAATTATGCTTCAACAGACAAGAATTGAAGCAGTTTTGGGATATTATGAACGATTTTTAAAAAGTCTACCTAATGTAAAAGATTTAGCAGAAGTAGAGGAAGAAAAACTGCTTAAATTGTGGGAAGGATTAGGCTATTATAATCGAGCTAGAAATTTGAAAAAAGCGGCTCAAATTGTGCAAGAAAAATATGCTGGAAATATGCCTAGAAATTATGAACAGTTATTAGAATTACCAGGAATTGGAGAATATACAGCAGGTGCCATTGCATCAATTTCATATAACGAAAAAGTCCCAGCAGTTGATGGAAATGTGCTTCGTGTGGTAAGTCGAGTTGTTTTAAGTAAAAAGGATGTTTTGGAGACCAAAACGAAAAAAGAATTTACTGAAAAATTGAAGCAAATTATGCCTAAACAAGCTGGCGATTTTAATGAAGGATTAATGGAATTAGGAGAACGAATTTGTTTGCCTAATGGGGAACCGATTTGTGAGAAATGTCCTTTGCAAGAGATTTGCTTAGCTAAGAAAGAAAATTTGGTACTTGATATTCCAGTACGAAATGCAAAAGTAAAAAGAAAGAAGGAACAAAAAACAGTTTTTTTGTTAGAATATGAAAATCAAATTGCTGTTCGAAAGAGAGAGAAAACAGGTTTGCTTGCAAATTTATACGAGTTTCCCAATGTGGATAAAAAGTGTACAAAAAAGGAATTAAAAGATATTTTAAAAGATTGGAATTTGGAGGCAAAGGAAATTCAAAAAGTAGAAACACATCGACATATTTTTTCGCATGTAGAGTGGGATATGGTAGGATTTAAAGTTTTTGTAGAAAATATCAATCGAGAATTTGTTTGGGTAGAAAAACAAGAACTGTTAGAAAAATATCCAATACCTGGAGCATTTAGCAAATTTCGTGAGAAAATGTGAAAAATAAAAAAGGAAATAATTTAAGATTATTTCCTTTTTTTGTTAAAAATTAAAATGTTTGCTTGTATAATTAGAATAAAAGGTATATAATTTTATAAATTAATATGAGGAGATTAATTATGAATTTAAAAATCTATCTTGATAATAACGCTACTACTAAGTGTGATGAAGAGATATTAAATGCAATGCTTCCATATTTAAAAGAGAATTTTGGAAATCCAAGTAGTTTATACTCTTTTAGTAAAGAGGTAAAGGATAAAGTAACTGAAGCCAGAAAAAATGTTGCAAAATTGTTAAACGCAAAAGAAAGTGAAATTATCTTTACAAGTTGTGCTAGCGAGAGTAATATGAGTGCAATTATGAATGCAGTAAAAAACAATCCAACTAAAAAACATATTATTACAACCAAAGTGGAACATGCTTCTATTATGGAAACAATGAAATATTTTGAGATACAAGGTTATGAAATTACTTATTTATCTTCAGATAACAAAGGAAGAATTGATTTAACTGAATTAAAAAATTCAATAAAAAAAGATACTTTGTTAATATGTGTAATGATGGCTAATAATGAAATCGGAAATCTTTATCCGATTAACGAAATTGGAGAGATAGCAAGGGAAAATCAGATTTTATTTCATTGTGATGCTGTTCAAGCGGTAGGAAAAGTGAAAATAGATGTACAAGATATGAAGATAGATACATTATCATTGTCAGGACATAAAATTTATGCACCAAAAGGAATTGGTGTTTTATATGTGAAAAAAGGAATTTCTTTTACTCCATTAATATTTGGACATCAAGAAAATAATCGACGTGGTGGAACAGAAAATGTACCATATATTATTGGAATTGGAAAAGCTGCAGAAATGATTATAAAAGATGATTATAAATCAGTTGAAAAATTAGAAATGTTAAGAAATCAAATGGAGGTAAAAATTCAAAACGGAATAGAAGATGTTTATTTTTATGGAGATTTGAAAAATCGACTTCCGAATACTACAAATGTTGCATTTAAGGGATTAAAGGGAGAAGAATTATTATTTGTTTTAGAAAACTATGAAATATATGTTGGAATAGGTTCAGCTTGTAATTCTAAAAATGCAGAACCATCACATGTTTTAAAAGCAATGGGAATTGATTTAAGTAACAGTTCTCCAATTAGAATAAGTTTAGGAAAATATAATACAGAAGAGGAGATTGATAAGTTTGTAGCAACTTTGTCAAGGGTGGTAAAAATGTTGAGAAGGAGAAAGTAAAATGCCAGTAGTAATTAATTTTAAAATTTGTGATAATGCAGAGGCTTGTAATGGCATAAGAGTTTGCCCTGTTGGAGCATTTCAATGGAATGCTGAAAAAAAGACATTAGAAATAGATGAGGAAAAATGTATTAACTGTGGAAAATGTGCTACTTCAGAAGAAAGTTGTCAAGTTGGAGCAATTCGATTTGCCCAAAATCAGGAAGAATTAAAAAAATTGAAAAAAGAAATAGAACAAGATCCAAGAACAATCAAAGATTTAATGATTGATAGATATGGTGCTCAACCAATTAATTTGCCATTTCGACATAAAGAAAGTGAAGTTCAACAAATATTAACAACGAAAAGACCTATTATTATGGAAGTATTTAATGAGGATTCAGAAGAGTGTTTAATTAAATCTATACCAGTTAAAGAAATTTTTGATAGATTAGATATACCAGATTTATCTTATAAGAAAGTAGAAGTTGATACAGAAGAATTTATGGAAAAGTATGATATTCAAGAATTACCATCTCTTTTAATGTTTCAATCAGGAAAATTGATTGGAAAAATTGAAGGTTATTATTCAATAGAAGAAAAAGAAATTTTATTTGAAAAAATAAAAGAGATTTTTAATCAAAATGGATAAAAGTGAAAAACAGTTTAGTAAAAAATGCGCAAAAAGATAATTGAAGTTATGAAACAATATTGCAAAGAGAGAATTATTGCTAGAAATTGACATAATACAAGAAATGTGTTATAATAAAAATAAGAAGGTTGTATATATATTAAACAGTAAAGTTAGTAAATAAAAAATGAGGAGAAAAGAATGGATATATATCGTACAATAAAAGTTAATTTAACGGAATCTTTAAAGGCCTTGATAAACCATTTGAAAGTGCATAGAACTTATAATGATGTAGTAGAAATATTAGAAGGTAAAGAAGATGATGAACAAATAGCAATATTGCTTCATCAATTAGAGGAGTGCGGAAATTTTTCGAAAGAAGAAATAAATGAATTAGAAAAAAGCTTTGAAGGAGAGATGAATAAGACAAAAAAACAAATTTTGATAGGAAAAATTGTTAATATCAAAAGTAGTAAAGAATTTCCAGATAAAGAATATGAAACTTTAATAAAATCTTTAAAAGGAAAGAGTGAAAGTGAGAAAAGAGAAGAAGTTATTAATCAACTAATAAAGGAAAAAATTAAGTTTTTGATTAGTTTAGAGCCAAATAAAAAAGATTTGTTTCTTAATATGTATGATAAAGTTGCAACACAAGAGAAAAGGGAAGAATATGCTAAAGAACTTCAGAGTATATCTCAAATAGAAGAAAGTAATAGAAAAGTTAAAGAATTGGGTCAGTATTTTAGTAATCAGATTGCTGCTTTTCATGAAAATACAGCAAGACAAAATGCGAAGGCTTTTGAGAATATGGAAACTGTTCAAGAAGTAGTAAAATATTATACAAAGCATGTAAAAACAGTAGAAGAGTTAATTGAGTTGCGACGAAAAAATAAAGATTGGGTAGATCCATATAGGTGGGGGATGCGATTAAATCAAGAGCCTAAAAATTTTTTGCAGGGGACAAATAATAAAGGAGAATATATTGTTGTAAATCGTTTAGGAACATATCAATGGGATAGACTAATGGCTGAACCAACAGAAGAAAATCCAAAAGGAAAATATGGATGTGGTGAAACAGAAGGAACAGAAATTGTGGGCATAACAAGAATTCAGCCAAATGGTTATTTAAGAAAAAGTGAAATTTTTTTGGCGAGATTGAATAAACTCACAGAAGAAAATTTAGATTTTTATATAAATGATTATTTTTCTGAAGAGGCGACAGAAAACGCTAAATTAAATAATTATAATTATCTTGGAGAAGGTATGAGAGATCATGAAAATCCAGAAAGATATTATATAGAATATAATGGGTTAAATGCAACTGAAATGCTTTCTAGTTTTGTGTCAGCACAATTTGAGCCAGGAGTAATTTATCAAAAACAAGGACAAGAAATTTATCGAGACCGAAAAATATTTAGAGACATTTTACCTCAATTGGCAGATAGTCAGGTATTTTACACAAGTTATTTATTATCACCAAAAGATACACGAAAACAAGGAGAGAGTGAAGAATGGGCAAAGTAATGTGGAAACCGGGTACATTTTTGTACCCTATTCCTGCTGTTTTGGTAACATCAGGAACAATGGAAAAATCAAATATTATGACTGTTGCGTGGACTGGTATTATCAATACCAATCCACCAATTGTTTATATTTCAGTAAGACCAGAGAGATATTCGTATCATTTAATTAAAGAAAATAAAGAGTTTGTGATTAATTTGACAACAGAAAAATTGGCTTTTGCGACAGATTGGTGTGGTGTCAAGAGTGGTGCAAAATTGGATAAATTTAAAGAAATGAAATTAACCAAAGAAAAAGCAAATTTTGTGAAATGTCCAATGATTAAAGAAAGTCCAGTTTCTGTGGAATGTCGTGTAATCGAAGAAAAGAATTATGGCAGTCATACGCAATTTGTAGCAGAAGTTTTGGCAATCAATGCTGACAAGCAATACATAAATGAAAAGGGTGGATTTGATATTACTAAATGCAATTTGATTTCATATAGTAATGGTGGCTATTTTACGCAAGGTAAAAAAATAGGAAGATTTGGTTTTTCAGTAAAAAAGAAAAAATAATCTTAAAAAAATCAAGAAAATCATTGACAAATACAAGATTTTATGATAGAGTATCTAAGCATGTATCAAAAAAAGTGATATATGAACACAAACTCACATCGTTAAAATATAGTAAAATAGACGGAGGTGTAATAATATGGCTTCAAAAGGACCAAGAGAAAAATGTATAATTTTAGAATGTACAGAATGCAAAAGAAGAAATTATACAACAACGAAAAATAAAAGAAATACAGCAGATCGATTAGAACTTAATAAATATTGTAAATTCTGCAAAAAACACACAGCACACAAAGAAACAAAGTAAAACCTGTAAGGGGGATGTTATGGCAAAGAAAGATGTAAATAATGAGAAGAAAAATAATTTTAGCAAAGAACTAAAATCAGAAATGAGAAAAGTAACTTGGCCAACTTTTAAAGAATTAGTAAATAGTACATCAGCAGTAATATCAATTGTGATAATTGTTGCTGTAATTGTTTTTATTTTGGATGTATGTTTTGAAAATTTGAATAAATTTGGTGTAGAAAAATTAAAAGCATTTGTTTCAGATGAGACAGTTCAACAAGAAGGAGAATCTAATTCTGAAGATAGTACAATGTTAAATACAGATGAAAATGCAGATGGAGTAGAACCAGAAGTTAATCCAACGGAAACTGATGTGAATACAGAAATACAACAAAATGCTACAGGAGAAGTTGTTCAATAATAAATAAAGGAGGCTAAAAAGATGTCTCAAGAAAGTCATGAAGAAAAGGCAAATTGGTATGTGATTCATACATATTCAGGGTATGAAAATAAAGTAAAAACAGATTTAGAAAAGACAATTAAAAATAGAGAATTAGAAGACTTTTTCTTTAATATTGTTGTTCCTATGGAAGAACAAGTTGAAATTAAAGATGGAAAAAGAAAAACAAATCTAAAGAAAGTGTTTCCAGGTTATGTTTTAATCAAAATGATCGTAACTGAAGAATCTTGGTATATTGTTCGAAATACAAGAGGTGTTACAGGTTTTGTTGGCTCTGGAACTGACCCTATTCCGTTAACAGAGACAGAAATTAGAAATATGGGATTTGATGATGTACCAGTTAATGTTGATTATGATATAAATGATACAGTACAAGTTATTAATGGTCCATTAGAAGGATTTGTGGGTGCTGTACAAGAAATTAATCAAGAAAAGCAAAAGGTAAAAGTTCTAGTTTATATGTTTGGTAGAGAAACACCAGTAGAATTAGAATTTGCCCAAGTTCAAAAAGTAAACTAAAATGTGAAGGGAGAAATAAAAATGGCAGAGAAGGAAGTCGTAAATGTTATTAAATTACAAATAGAAGCTGGAAAAGCGTCACCAGCTCCACCTGTTGGACCAGCGCTTGGTTCTAGTGGTGTTAATATTATGCAATTTGTAAAAGAATTTAATGATAGAACAGCAAATCAGCCAGGAATGATCATTCCTGTTGTAATTTCTGTTTATAAAGATAAGTCTTTTACATTTATTACGAAAGTAGCACCAGTTGCAGTTTTAATCAAAAAAGCAATTAATTTGCAAAAAGGTTCAGGAAAGCCAAATATGGAAAAAGTTGCTAAAATAACAAAAGCTCAAGTAGAAGAGATTGCTAAAACAAAGATGGAAGACTTAAATGCTGGTTCATTAGAAGCTGCTATGAGTATGGTTATGGGAACAGCTCGTTCAATGGGTGTTACAGTTACAGAATAATTAGAATAAAAAATAAAAATTTGGGAGATGAAAATCGTTTGTACCAAGGGAGGTTAAAAATGAAAAGAGGAAAAATTTACAAAGAAGCTGCTAAATTAGTAGATAGTACAAAAACTTATGATGCAAAAGAAGCATTAGATATTATTGAAAAAATGCCAAAAAGAAAATTTGATGAAACAGTTGAATTACATGTTCGATTAGGTGTTGATTCAAAACATGCTGATCAACAAGTAAGAGGAACAGTAGTTCTTCCACATGGAACAGGTAAATCTTTAAGAGTTTTGGTATTTGCAAAAGGTGATAAGGCCAAAGAAGCAGAAGCTGCAGGAGCAGATTTTGTAGGAGCTGAGGAATTAGTTCCAAAAATAGAAAAAGAAAATTGGTTTGATTATGACGTAATTGTTGCGACACCTGATATGATGGGTGTGATTGGTAGATTAGGTAAAGTGTTAGGTCCAAAAGGATTGATGCCAAATCCAAAATCAGGAACAGTTACAATGGATGTTACAAAAGCAGTACAAGAAATTAAGTCTGGTAAAGTTGAATATCGTTTAGACAAAACCAATATTATTCATTTGGGATTTGGTAAAGTATCATTTGGAACTGAAAAATTATTGGAAAATTATAATACAATTATGGATGCTATTATCAAAGCAAAACCAGCAGCAGCAAAAGGGCAATATATTAAAAGTGTTGCAGTAACAACAACAATGGGACCAAGTTTATATATTAACTAAAATTGAATGAAACCGAAGACAGTAGGTTAAGATAGCTGTACGAAACAAAGTGAGTTACAGATATCTTAGTTAGCACTACGTGCTAACTTCCATAATAATTCCTACCGAGGTAATAAATGAGAGAAGAACTCTTCTATTACTTTGGGTGGAATAGAAGAGTTTTTTGTTTAGAATAAAAATAGTAATAAAAGATGAGGGAGGTGAATTCAGAGAAATGGCAAATCAAACAATTATAGCACAAAAAGAAAAAGAAGTAAAAGAACTAGCAGAAAAAATGAAAAATTCTGGTTTAGTACTTTTAACAGATTACAGAGGAATTAATGTAGAAGATGTTACCAATTTAAGAAAAACTGTAAGAGAGGCAAATGGTGAATACTTAGTTATCAAGAACAATATTACAAGAAGAGCTTTGGCTGAATGTGGATTTGATGTAGGAGAAGCTTTAGTAGGACCAACAGCTGTTATTATGACAAGTGAAGAATATTTGCCTGCATTAAAAGCAATTTATAAATTTTCAAAAGCAAATGACTTTTATAAAATAAAAGCAGGAGTTTTGGAAGGAAAAGTAGTTTCAATTGAAGAATTGACAACGCTTGCAGTTCTTCCATCAAGAGAGGAATTGATTGCAAAATTGGCAGGTTGCTTGCTTGCAAATGTATCAAAATTGGCTGCTACATTGGATGCAGTTAGAGTAAAAAAAGAGTCAGAAGCAGCAGAATAGAATTGCGTGGAAATTTTTGTGTAACAAAAATTTACTCGCTAGTTATCTCAAGAGAAGCTTGAAAGAAGTTCAAGAGAAGCTTTCAAAATTATATTAAAGAAAAGGAGAATATTATAATGAGTGAAAAAACAGATAAAATGTTAGAAGAAATCGACATCTTAACAGTTGTTGAATTATCAGAATTAGTAAAAGGAATTGAAGAAAAATATGGTGTAACTGCAGCTGCAGTTGCAGCACCAGCAGCTGGAGGAGCAGCAGGTGAGGCAGCAGCTGAAAAATCAGATTTTACAGTTGTATTAAAAGATACTGGAGCAAATAAAATTCAAGTTATCAAAGTAATTAGAGAAGCAACAGGATTAGGCTTAAAAGAAGCTAAAGAGATTGCTGATGGTGCACCAAAAACAATTAAAGAAGGTGTAGCAAAAGAAGAAGCTGAAGAAATGAAAGCTAAATTTACAGAAGCTGGAGCTACTGTTGAATTACAATAATTTAAAAAAGTATTAAAAAGAGCGAAAAAAACTCTATATATTGAGTTTTTACAGCTCTTTTTTTAGTTTTTTTGAAAAAGTCTTGATATTATTTTAAATTTAATGTAATATTAAATAAGAGGTGTTAGAAAATGAAAAACCAAGCACGGAATTACAATGGTAAGTCTTGTCATTTACATTATTTCATTTGTTATTATCATTGGTATTGTGGGAATGATAACGACTGTTTTTAATTATAATATTAAAGATATTAATATGACAAGTGGTGCAAGTTCTGAATATAATAAATTTAATTTGTATATGTTGGACCAAACGCAAGGTGGATATTCTATTGCAAAGTGTAGTAATGAAACAGATACACATGGTTATGTGACGTTTTCTAATGGAAAAAGTTCAAATACATTTGTTTTATTAGAAAATATGCTTTATTTTAATAAAATAAAATTATGTGAAAATGTGAAAGAATT
>CATLEX010000034.1 GCA_949927455.1 uncultured Clostridia bacterium | reverse complement strand
ACTGGATTATGAATTAGATCAAGTAAATATAAGATTAGGAAGTTTGAATAGATTAGAAAAAGAAATAATAACTGCAAGATATATTGATAAAGAGGATTATTATTATATTGGTAATATTACATATTACAATGTAAGACATCAAACAAGAGGGGAAGAGGCTATAAGAAAGATGATTGAAAAAATCATGAATAGATTGATAAGTTTATAGATTTACCTATTTTTTACCTAAAATTTACCAGTTTTTTACCTTGTTTTGCTGAAAACGATTGTGTTATAATTATAATTGGAAATAGAAGGAATACAGAGAACATTTAAATACGAAAAAAATGAAAGGTAATTATAGTTAGTCTTTCTGATAACGATTAAGGGCTAGTGTGGGCTAGCTCTTTTTTATTGGGAGTGATACACATGAATAAAAGTTGTCAATATTGTGGTGCTATTCATCCATGTGGATTTATATGTGGCAAGAAACCGCAAAGGAATAAAAAGAATACAATCAGTGTTAAGTTTAGAAATAGTACAGCGTGGAAAAAGAAAGCAGAAGAAATTAAGAAGAGAGACTTGTATTTGTGTCAATGTTGTATTAGACAAATGTATAATGTTGATAAGATATATAATTATACAGATTTGCAAGTTCATCATGCAATACCAATAGTAATTGATTATGAGAAGAGATTGGATAGTGATAACTTGTTGACATTATGTCCATATCATCATAAATTAGCAGAAACAAAAGTAATTACTTACAAACAAATTAAGCAGATAATTGATGAACAAGAAGCAAAGAGCGAAAAAATATCCCCCCCTAGCGTTAGTTGTTTGAAATAAATCAAGTCGAACACCGACAGCCCACATTTGCTTGAAAAAAATTCCCACATCAATATTTTAATACGAAAGGAGTGAATAATATGCCAACACAACCAAAACCGTTTAAGGTTTTAAGTTCTGAAAAAAAGTCTCATAGAACAAAAGCGGAGTTGAATTTGCGTAAAAAAGGCGAAGAGGCATTAACAACAGATTTGAAAATAAAAGCGAAAAAGGAAGTAAAGCAGAATAAAGTTGCTTATAAGGAATTTAAAAGGATTATTGGATTATTAGGGAAGATTGAGAAAGATGATGCAATTTATGAGAACGTGATTAATCGTTATTGTTTACTGTATGCGGAATGTTTGGATTTTGAGGAGAAGAGGGAGAAATTTTATGATAATATGATTGAGTTGGAAACAAAGTATTCAATAAATCCAGATGAAATGAGTTTGAGTGAGTATTTGAGCTTGAAGGCAAAAATGCAGAAGACGATGATTGATTTGGATAAACAAGTTCAGAACAAAAGGAAGATGATGTTGGAGATTGAGAAAGAAAATGTTATGACGATTGTTTCGGCCTTAAGAAGTATTCCGAAAAAGGTGGAAGATGAAAAGAATCCACTTTTGGAAGTGCTAAGAGGTGGTTGATAAATGTTACTGGAAAAAGCAAAACAGTATGCAAAGGATTGCATATCTGGAAAAGAGATTACGACGTTTGAAGTGAAAAAACAGTGTGAGTGGTTTTTGAAGGATTTGGAAAAACAGAATAATGAATATTATCCGTATTTTTTTGATACGGATTTTTTGATGACTGTTGAAGGGATTTTGAAGTTGCTGAATTTTGCAAGGGGCTTACATGTTCAAGGTAAATCAATTTATGAGGGCTTGCAGAATTTTCAGTGTTTCTTTTTGGCGAATATTTTTGGTTGGCGTTATAAGACGGACAAAAAGAAGTATCGATACAGGGAAGTTGATTTGTTTATTCCAAGAAAGAATGCAAAATCTTTTTTAGCGGCTTTGATTATTATTATTTTGATGTTGACAGAGGATGAGTATTCGGAGTTTTATTCGATTTGTTTGGATCGAGATTTGGCGGGCGAGATTAAGAAGGCGATTGTTCAAATTTTGGAGGCTAGTCCGTCGGTTGGTGAGTATTTTCATATTCCGAAAACGCTTTCAGGTAGAATGGAATGTACTTTGACACATTCGTTTTATCAGCCAAGAACTGCTGAGGCGAATCGAAATAATTCGATTAATCCTTCTGCTTTTATTGCAGATGAGTTTGGTGCTATGAAGGATAATTCGAATGTGGAGGCAATGAAAACAGGACAGTTGAGCGTGAAAAATCCACTTATGTTTCGTTTGACGACTGCGTATGCAGAGGATAAGTCGCCGATGTTGGATGAATTGGATTATTTGAAGAAGATTTATCAGGAAACAGAGGTGGATGACAGGCTGTTTGCTTTGGTGTATTATGCGACAGAAGAACATTTGTGGGATGATACTGGTTTATATATGTCAAATCCGCTTAGGATTGAGGAGAATTATGATGAAATTCGAGACAATAGAAGGAAGGCATTGGCAAAACCAGCAGAGCGTGAGGGGTATTTGACGAAGAATATGAACCATTTTGTGCCAAGTAATTCGGCAGAGGCGTTTATTGATATTGAAAAGTTGAAGTTGTGTAGAAATTCGAGGGGTGTTTTTGACTGGAAGGGGAAGGATGTTTATGTTGGATTAGATATGGCGCTTACAAATGATAATGTTTCTGTTTCAATGGTAGCATATGAAGATGGAACGATTTATGCGAAGTCGTGGGCATTTATTCCGAAGGATAGAATTGAAGAGAAAAATCGACGCGAGAGGACAGATTATAATAGGTTTATTCGAGAAGGGAGTTGTTTTGCTTGTGGGGATGAAATTATTGGCTATGGGTTTGTTGAGAAATTTATTTTGGATATGGAAGAAAAATTTGGCGTTAATATTGTTCAAATTGGGTTTGATAGAATGAATTGTATGTCGACTGCAAGTAAACTAGAAACGGCAGGTTTTATGATGGTAGAAGTGAAACAACATTCAAGTGTTTTACATGCACCTACGAAGTTGTTACAGGAAAGTATTTTGCAACGAAAGTTTAGTTACGATGAAGATAAATTGTATGAAATTAATTTTCAGAATGCACGTTGTACAGAGGATACGAATTTGAACAAGTATGTGAATAAGAAAAAGTCGAATGGAAAAGTGGATATGGTAATGAGTACAATTGATGCAATTTATTTGTTACAGCTGGATGTGATGTTGCAAGATGACTTTGTGGTTCAAGTGATTTAAATAGTTAGGGGGTGAGTTTTAGATGGGATTGTTTCATTTTAGAAGAAGGGCAGAGGTTGAAAATAAACAGAGTGAATCGATGTTTGGAGAAGCACTTTTAAAAGCAATGATAGAAGGAACTGAAATGAATGCAAAGTGTGCAATGAATATTCCGAAGGTGGCGAAGTCGGTTCATTTGATTTGTGATATTGTTTCAATGTTACCAATTAAGTTGTATAAAAAAAGTTTTGTGGAGGATAAGAAGAAGGTTAGTAGGGTTCATGATGATATTCGTACAAAACTTTTGAATGACGAAACTGGCGATACTTTGGATAGTGTGCAATGGAAAAGGGCTATGGTGGAGGATTATTTGTTGCAGGGGAACGCTTATTCCTATATTTATAAAATGGGTAATCATTTTAAATCGCTTCATTATGTGGAAGAAAGTTTTGTAAGTGTACTTCCCAATATAGATCCAATTTTTAAGGATTATGATATTTTAGTAAATGGAATAAGATATAAGCCATATGAATTTTTGAAAGTGTTGAGGTCCACAAAGAATGGTGCAGATGGCAAAGGGATTGTGGAAGAGAATAACGAACTTTTGAAGATTGCATATGCTACTTTGAAATATGAATATATGTTGGTAAAAACAGGGGGAAATAAAAAAGGATTTATAAAATCAGCTAAAAAGTTAACAGATGTAGCGATGACAGCTTTGAGAAATGCTTGGAACCGAATGTATGGCGGAAACAGCACAGAGAATGTGGTTATTTTAAATGACGGATTGGATTTTCAAGAGGCTTCACAGACGTCTGTTGAGATGCAGATGAATGAGAAAAAGAAAACATTAGATGAACAGATTTTGGATTTATTTCATATTACGCCAAATGATTTTGAAAAAACAATAAAGGAAGCGATTATGCCGATTTTGTCGGTATTTGAGTGCGCATTGAATCGAGATTTCTTGCTTGAGAAAGAGAAGAAGTCTTTTTATTTTGCATTTGATTTGAAGAATATCATGAAAGGCGATATTAAGAACAGATTTGAGGCATATTCAATTGCGATAAAAGATGGCTGGCTAACACGTAATGAAGTGCGTTATGCAGAGGACAGAGAAGAGATTGATGGTTTGGATGTAATTTCTTTTGGATTGGCAGATGTGATTTATGATGTGAAGACGAAACAATATTTTACACCGAATACGAAACAGTTGAATGATTTACAAAATGGCAAACAGGAGGAAATAAATACCGAAAGTGAGGTGTTAGAAGATGAAGGAAAGTAGAAAGATTTTGTTTTTGCAAGGGCTTTTGGGGGAAGATGTGGAATTGCCAAAAGTGTTTTCTAGGGTAGATAGCTATTTGAATTTTTTGAATGGTAAAGTGCAAGAATTGCCAAGACCAGAGAGCCGAATTGAGAGATATTTGGCTTTTTTATGTGGGGTAGAAGTAGAATTACCAGAGCCGATTAGTAGAGTTGATAAATTTCTCTATTATTTATGTGGTGGGGATATTAAATTGCCAGAAGTGGTAAGTGATATTGATAAATATATGACTTTGCTGATTGAGAGCGGATTTCCCTAGCGTAGATATTGAGGAATTATTAAATCAATTTGTAGTAAAGTTTTTGAATGATATTTTGACAATTGATTGTCCTTCTCGCTTGAAAATAGGTTTTAGGATAAATGAGTTGGGAGAATTATTGATCGACAGTAAATTAGAAAACATAGAATTTAAGTTGACGGAAAATGGGGAACTGGAATTAGTTTATATGAAAAGTGAAAGGGGGGATAAAGATGAAAGTTGAAATTCGAAGTGATTGCGTGGTTTTGGATGGATATGTGAATGCAGTGGCTCGTGATTCGAGAGTTATGCTAGATGAGGAGACGCGGCGAAAAGTTTGTGGAACAAATTACACCACGGTACTTTTACGAGAGCTTTGCAAATGGCAAGAAATGTGGATTGTTTGTTAAATCATGACAAATTGAAAAAGTTGGCATCGACAGAAGAGGGAAGTTTGGAACTTTATGAAGATAATATTGGTTTGCGTGCGAATGTGACAATTCGAGATAGTGAAGTAATCGAAAAGGCTAAAAGAAAATTGCTTAGAGGTTGGAGCTTTGGCTTTGTTTCACATGGGGAACATGAAGAGTGTAGTACGATTAAACGAAGGTTTATTGATGATTTGGAGTTGTTTGAAGTTTCGATTATTGATGATACTTTTTTGCCTTGCTACATACGGAACTTCAATTGAAGAGCGAGCTGAAAAGGAAGTAAAACTTGAGTTTCGAGGTGAAAAGGAAAGGTTTATTAAAACAATTGAAAATTCGATTGTTGAAGATAAAAAAGAAGAAATTGATTATAGCAATTTCGAGAAAAGAATAAAAAAAATGAAGGGAGAAAATTAAAATGGAGAAAGAAAATTTAAAAGGTTTAGAGGAGAAAAGAGCAGATTTAGAGGAAAGAGCAACTGAAATTTTGGAGAATGCGAAAAAGGAAACAAGGGCATTTACAGATGAGGAATCAAAGGAGTTTGACGAAATTGAAAAAGAAATAGGCAAAATTGATAAAACAATTGAAGCTGAAGAAAGAGCAAGAAATTTTGAAATTAAGAAAGGAAAAAAGAAGATGGAAGAGGAAAAACTTGAAAACAAGGAAGAACAAGAATTAAGATGTTTTGCTAATTATATTAGAGGAACTGTGGAAGAAAGAGCAGATGTGAATATGACACAAACAGATAATGGAGCAGTTGTTCCTTCAAGTATTGCAAATAAGATTATTGAAAAAGTGGTGGATATGTGTCCAATTTATAGTATGGCGGATAGATACAACGCAAAAGGAACATTAAATATTCCATACTATGATGAAGAAACACAAAAAATTGAATGCGAATATACGGAAGAATTTACGGATGGAACTTCTACGAGTGGAAAGTTTGCAAGTATTTCACTTGGTGGATACTTGGCAAGAGTGTTGACAAAAGTTTCTATTTCATTAATGAATAAGTCTGATTTTGATTTAGTTAGTTTTGTTATAAAGAAAATGGGACAAGCAATTAGCAAATTCATGGAAAAAGAGTTGTTATTTGGAACAGATGGCAAAATTACTGGTTTGAATAGTGGTGTTACTCAAGAAGTAAGGTCAGCGAGTGCAACTGCTATTACAACAGATGAATTGATTGATTTACAGGAAATGATTCCAGATGTATATCAAGCAGGGGCTATTTGGATTATGAATAAAGCGACAAGGACAGTTATTCGTAAATTAAAAGATAGTGACGGAAATTATTTGCTCAATAAAGATATGACAGCTAAATGGGGATATACATTGCTTGGAAAACCTGTTTACACGTCTGATAATATGCCTAAAATGGAGACAGGAAAGACAGCGATTTTCTATGGAGATTTGGAAGGTTTGGCAGTGAATGTGCAAGAAGAGGCAAATATACAAATCTTAAGAGAAAAATACGCAGAACAACATTGCATTGGTGTTTTAGGATTTATAGAAGCAGATGCAAAAGTGGAAAATACACAGAAATTAGCAAAATTAGTAATGGCATAGGAGGTAGAATAAATGGGTTATTACAAGGCAAATGTTTCGTTTAGCGGTAGCATTTCTATGCACGAAGGCGAAATTAGATGTATTGCTAGCAAAAAACTGATTAAGGATTTGACAAAAGCTGGATATATCAGAAAATTAAATAAAAAAGAAATAGAAGCGATGAAAGTATTAGGACTTATAAATGAAGAAGAAGCGATAGAAGATGAAGGATTAGATGGAGATTTTGACGAAGGTCAAGACGAGAATCTAGAGGAAGAACAAAATGATGGAAAAAAAGATGAACAAAATTTGGGTAAGAGTCAAGAAATAGAAGAGGAGAATGGTTCTGATGAGGATGTGATAACTGATGAAAATTAGCGAAATTAAAATAGAAGATGTTGCTCATTATTTGAAATTGGATTTTTCTGATTTAGATGAACAAGAAAAAGAACAACTAACTTATACTTTAGAAAATGCAAAAGATTATATCAAACGATATACTGGATTGACTGACGAAGAAATTGACGAGCATGATGATTTTGTGATTGTTGTTTATATTCTAGCGACAGAGTTTTATGAAAACAGACAATATCAGAGTGACAAACCATTCTATGTGAATAAAGTAGTTCAAAGTATTTTGGATATGCATAGTAATAACTTACTTTAAGGAGATAAGAAATGCTAGTTAATATTGGAAAGTTGAATAAGAAAATTAAGATTTGTGAGGAAAAGAAAGAAAAAGATTCGGATGGATTTGAGAAGACATCCGAACTTTTACTTTTATCGACTTGGGCACAGGTTACAAATACAAGCGGTACAACAGTAATTAAATCAAATGCAGATTTTTCGGAAGTAAAAACGAGGTTTTTGATACGAACACCGAAATTTGAGGTAACGCATGATATGTATATTCAGTTTAATAACCATAGATACGATATTTTGTATTCAAATGATTACGAAGAAGACAAACGTTTTATGGAAATTATAACCAAAAAGGTGGAATTATAAATGGCTGATTTTAGTAGTGATTTTAATTTAGAAGATGCTTTGGGTGGTTTGTTAAAAATAGCAAATAGCGATGATGTGGCAATTAAAATGGTCAATGCTGGACTTGAAGTTATGTATGATAAGATTTCTGCTGGAGCAAAAAAGCACAAAGTAACGGGAGCAATGGCTAAGTCTGTTTATATCAAAAAGGCTTATGTGAATAAAAATGGCGATGTTGTTGGTAGAGTTAGATTTAGTGGAAGTAGTGGAAGTTATAAAAATAAACAGACAGGAAAGCGATTTGATATTACAAACTGGATTAAGGCATTTCGTATTGAATATGGCACTTCTAATCAGAAGGCTAAGCCATTTGTTCGACCTGCTATTCAAAGCTCAAGGGCAGGAATAAAGAAAGCAATGGATGCCGTTTTTGATAGGGAGGTTAAGAAATGAATATAAATCCGAGAATTGAGTATGCTTTTCAAGATTTTAGGGTTGAGAAAAGCAAAATTCCAATTAGCTATCAGCAGTATAAAGGAAAGTCTACGACTTATTTGACTTATTATACGTATTATGAAGAACCAATTGAATTTTCTGACGATGAAGCAGTTTTGGAATGTACGTATGGAACGATTGATATATTTTGTAAAGGTAATTTTAAAAAAGTATTGAAGGAAGTTAAAAAAATATTGAAAAATAATGGATTTACTGTAACAGATGTTGGTCCTGAGGATTTTGAAGAAGAAACAGGTTTTTATCATGTGCCAGTAAATTTTTATTTGGAAGGTTTAGATTTAGATTAAATTAAAAAAGAAAGGTGGAAAAAATTATGGCAGGAATAGGATTGAGATATTTTAATTATGGAGGCTTGAAGGAAGCAGATACGTATGAAGGCTGTACGTATGAGGAACAAAAAACGTTGAAAGGAGCAATTGAATGTAAGGTTTCGCTTGATATGGCAGAGGCAGAATTACATGGAGATGATACGCTTCAAGAGCAAGTATCTGTTTTATCAAAAGGTAATATTACAATGGGAGTGACTGACGATGATGATGAAATTTTTGCAGATTTGTTGGGACAAACGGTTGGCGATTCTGGTATTAGTCAATATAAAAGAACAGAGGATACGAGTTTAAATGTGGATAAGACTTACTATACGTTTGCAGGTGGCAAATATACAGAGGTAACAAGCCCAGAGGAAGCAGATATTGCTACGTATTATGAGGCAGAGGCGATTAAGGATTATACTTCTAGTTCAGAAGATACGCCAAAGACGATTGGTTTTGGTCATATTGTGCCGAAAATGGTAAGTGGAGTTAGAAAGTATAAAGTGGAATTTTTTCCTAAAGTTCGCTTTAAAGCATTTATTGCAGATGCCAAAACAAAAGGTTCAAGTTTGGAATTTACGACGCCTTCTGTAGAGGGAACCATTATTCCACTTCAAGATGGAACGTGGGAGAAGCATGCAACATTCTTGAAAGAGGTAGATGCGAAGGCATATTTGAGCAAGTTGTTTAAAAAAGAATAGAAAGAAAAACTTGACATATAATAAAAGTGATGTTATAATAAATATAACAGATAAGTTCAAATAAGGTCAAGAACTTACACAGAAGAGATATGTTAGCCACATATCTTTTCTTTTTACTATGTTTAAATATAAAAAGAAGGCAGAGTAGCCATCTCTGCCTTAAAGAATTACTCCTTTTTGCTGTCTTGGCTTTCATCATTATCTTTACGTGAAATAATAAGTAAGATTACTCGCCAAATTAAATCAAATAAGGTCATTCCTTACACACCTCCTTTCTACCTTTAGTAAGAAGGCTTATTTATTATATAGTAATTGTTGTAATAAATCAATAACTACATCAAGGAATTTGATATTTTTCCCTAAGAATTGACAAAAGTTTACAAATGAAGTATAATACGTTTGTAAAAACAAAAAGGGGGAAATGGAATGGAAAAAGAAAAAAAGCCAATTTATAAGAAATGGTGGTTTTGGTTAATTATAGTATTAGTTATTAGTGCAATAGTTATTTCGATAATTTTAATTAAAAAAGAAAATCATGGCGTTGGTTCAGCTGGAATAAGTTTAGAAGAATTTGAAGAGATAGAATTGGGAATGAGTCAGTCAAAAGTTCAATCAATAATTGATTCCGAAGATGAATGGGATGATGACGATGTATATGACAAATGCTGTGAAGAGATAAGCAAAAATAAGAACGAAAGTGTTTATAGCTATACATATAAATATTTAGGGGAGAGTGGAGGATATGCAGAAATAACTTATAAGGCAGACTATTCAAATGGAGATATGTTTGTTTTACCTACTGTTTCTGATAAACAACAATTTAATTTAAAATAGAAATACTTATAAGAAACCCAGATTGTTAGACAAAAAAGTTTAATAAAGAGGGTTTTTCTTTTACTCAAAAATAATACTAGAAAACATCAGTTTAGACTGGTGTTTTTTATTTAATTAAATTTTTAAGGAGGAAATAAAAATGTTAGAAAAACAAGAATATTTAGAAGTGGGAGAAGAAAAATATCCACTTGCAGTGACTTTGAATGTAATTGAAACTATGCAAAATAAGTATGGAACAATTACAAAATGGAAAAAGTTGATGTTAGGATTTATTGAAGAAAAGAAGATTGATAAGAAAGGCAACGAAGTGATTGAATGGAAAGAAAACGACGAATTGAGTGCAAAAGATTTGAAATTTTTTGTTATGGAAAGTATCAATGAAGGTATTGATATTGAGAATGAAAAAAGAGATAATAAAAGACCGTTTGTAACAGACAGACAAGTGGGCAGAATTATTTCAGAAGTTGGAAGTGTGAATGTTTTGAAAAAGATTGTGAAGGCATTAAATATGGCAAATAGTGGTTCCAATGAGGAGGAAACTCCAAAAAACTAGATGAGCCAGAGGAAACTGTAATAGATTTCTCTTGGCTCTTATTTGTTGGAACAAATTTACTTCAGTTTTCAGAAAAAGAAGTAGGACATATGACATTGTACAAATGGAATGAGTTATTTGGACATTATAAGCGATTTTATAATTTTAAAATGGGGCAGAATTTATTCAAATTAGAGGAAGAAAATAGCGAGGAATGGCTAAAAGATTAATATTAAATGGAAAGGAGGAAGAAAATGGGAACAGGAAGCAATACTTTTGGTGGAACAATTAAATTAGAAGGCGAAAAGGAATACAGGGAAGCCATTTCAAATATTAATAGTGATTTGAAGGTGTTTAAGTCAGAATTAAAATTAGTAACGTCAGAATTTGGGGCAAATAATAAAGGCGCAGAGGCTTTGACAGCGCAAAATAAAATCTTGAATAGTCAAATTACAGGGCAGAAAAACAAAGTAGAAGAATACAAATCAGCCTTGAAAAGTTTGACAAATCAACAATTAGAAAATAAGAACAAAATGAATGAAGTAGCTAGACAGTATGACAAGTCAAAAGAAAAATTGGAAGCAATGAAAAAAAGCATGTCTTATACGACAGTGGAAATTGAGAAACAAGAAAAAGAAGTAAAGGATTTGCAAGATGCTTTGAAACAATCAGAAAGTCAATATAATAGTTGTGATAAGAAAATCGATACTTGGAAAATTTCTTTAAATCAGGCACAAGTAGAACTAAATAAAATGGAAAAAGAGTTGTCAGAAAATGAAAAGGCAATGAAAGACTACGAAAATGCAACTAAAAAAGAAAAAAAGCAATTGGAAGAATTTGGAGAAATACTAGATGATGGACAAGAGAAAGTAAATGTTTTTGGAGATGTATTGAAGGCAAATTTGGCAAGTGAGGCAATTATAAATGGCATAAAGACAATGGCTGGAGTTGTGAAAGATTTTACAGTTGAGGCATTTAATTTTGGAGTGGAATATCAGCAGAGTTTAAATCAGATAAAGGCTTCTACGAATATGACAGCAGAGGAAATGCAAGGATTGGAACAGGTCATGAAAGACGTCTATATGGATAATTTTGGCGAAAGTATAGATGATGTCGGAAACAGCTTGTCAGTTATTAGAACACAAATAAAAGACTTAAATGACGAAGATTTGAAGAGTATTACAGAAGACGCGATTGCTTTGAGGGATACTTTTCAATATGAAGTGAATGAAAGCGTTAGAAGTGCCAAAGCTCTTATGGACCATTTTGGCGTAAGTGGAAAAGAAGCCTATACTTTGATTGCACAAGGTGCACAGAATGGATTGGATTATTCAGGCGAGTTTTTGGATAATATTAATGAATATTCGGTACAGTTTAAGAAGTTGGGATTTTCGGCGGAAGATATGTTTAATATTTTTGAAAGTGGTACAAAATCGGGAGCTTTTAATTTAGACAAGATTGGCGATGCAGTAAAAGAATTTTCTATTCGTGCGATTGATGGGTCTAATACAACGGTAGAAGGTTTTAAAAAATTAGGGTTAAATGCGGATAAAATGGCGAAAAAGTTTGCAAGTGGTGGAGAGACAGCAAAGAACGCATTTTTTGAAGTGATACAGAAAATTGGGGCAATGGATAATAAAGTGGAACAATCGATTGTTGGGGTGGATTTGTTTGGTACTATGTGGGAAGATTTAGGACCAGAGGTAGTGACACAACTTGGTTCTATTCGTGATGGCTATGATAAAACAGCAGATACCATGAAAAAGATAAATGAAGTGAAGTATGATGATGTGGGGAGTGCTTTGGAAGGCATAAAGAGAAAATTGATTGTTTCGATTTCAGAGCCGATTAATAAAGATGTTTTACCGATTATCAATAAAATGGCGAATGACGTAAATTGGGATAAAGTCGGTAAAAAAGTGAGTGAAGTAGTTGGGCAGATTGTTGGCTGGATTGAAAAATGGGTAAAGAAATTTGAGAATTTGAATACAGAACAAGTGCTTACGATTGCGAAGGTAGGTGCTTTTGTTTTGGCGGTTAAACCAGCAATTTCAATTATTCAAGGGTTGTATTCTGGAATGAAAACAGCAGTAGGAGGTTTTAAAACATTTAAGGAAGCGATGGATGTGGCAAGAGGTGTAACGACAACAACTTCAACAGCGGTGAGTGGATTAGCAGGTGTGTTTTCTGCCATTACAAGTCCAGTTGGATTGGCTTGCTTAGGGATTGTGGCAGCAATAGGAGGAATTGCTACAGCGGTAAAAATATCGGAGGCTAGCACAAAAGAGGCATTTACGAATATGGGAAATGGAGCGACTGATTTTATCAATGGAATTGATACAGCAAAATCACATTTAGGCGAATTTAATTCCACGTTATTTGCTTCTTCTGAAGAACAACAAGAACTGCAAACACAAATGGACGAAGTTCAAAAAGGGATTACGAATATTTGTAAAACGGCTTCAGATGAAAGAAGAGGTTATACACAAGAGGAAATTACGCAATTGGATGAATATTTTACAAAGTTAAGAGAATTAAATCAAAGAGAATTGGAGATACAGCAGGAAATTTCAAATGCAATTACACAACAAGCAACAACGAATGCAGAAACATTTCAAGGAACATTGGAGGAATATGAAATACAGTCGCAAGAATGGATAAAAACAGCACAGGAACAAAAAGATAAAACGCTTGAATTAATCGAATCTCAAACAATAGAAGAAATTGCTTTGTTGAATCAAAAATATGGTGAACAAGCAGATGTGCAAAATGAGGCATATGCAACGGAGTACAACAATATTATGGCACAGAAACAGAGCAAAATTGATACTGCAAATGCAGAGGTGGCAGAAATTTGTCAGGCTTATGCGAATGGTTATTTGGAACGAGGTGCACAAAGTGATGGATTTTATACAGTGATTCAAGAACATAATTCTAAAATAGAAGAGGAAAATCAAAGACATCAAGGAATGATTGATTCGATTAATCAAAATGCGTATTTGACGGAGGCACAGAAACAACAGGCATTGGAGGAAGCAAATGACAAACATGAAAAAAACTTGGGGAAAATTTGGAAACAAATTTACAAGAATATGAATGAAAGTCAAGAAGAACAACTTGGAGTATGGATTGCTAGTGTTTCTCAAACGGAGTTGTATGGGGGACAGATGGATGAAAAAACACAAAACCTAGTTAATAATATTTTAGATAGTTATGATAAAATGCCAAAGGGAACTCGAGAATCGATGAAAAATGCAATGCAACCAATGCTAGAGGAAATGGAAAAAAAGGAACCTTCTTTGTTTGCAAAAGCAAAAGGAATTGCAGATGGAATATTAGGGAGATTGAAAAAGGCTTTTGATATTAATTCCCCTTCAAGAAAAACACGAGCTATATTTAATAGCGTAATGGAAGGTGCAGAAAAGGGAATTGAAGATAAAGAAGAATATTTGTATGAAATGACGGATGGTGTGGCAAATCATGTTTTGAAAAGTTTTAATGGGATAAAAAAAGAAGATTATTTTTATAAAATGGATATGATTGGCTTGAATAAGCTAGGGAATGACGTACAAAAATTACGAATGAATTGGAAGTTGGAAAAATTACAGGAGAATGGTTGGCGAAATAGTTTAGGAAACTATAATCGTGTAGCATTAAGTGAACAGAAGGATAATTTAGACATAGACAAGCTGACATATGCATTTAAATCAGCCATAAAAGACATGACAGGAAAAGTAATCTTAGATGATGAAAAAATGGGCAAGTTTGTGATTGAAAAAGTCGAGGAGGCGATCTATTAATGTTATATTTTAAATTTAAAGATATTGATAGCAGAGAAATTGAGGGGCTGGTTGTTTGTGAGCTTCCTCCTATCACAAAACCAGCAAAAAGGGTGGAATTGATTGATATTGAAGGAAAAAATGGCGACATCATTGTAGATAATGGGTACTCTGCTTATGATAAAGAAATTAAGATTGGATTAACAAGAAATTATGATTTACAGGCAATTGTTCAGTGGTTAGACGGAAAAGGAAAGTTAATACTGTCAAATGAAGAAGATTATTATTATGAAGCAGAAATCATTGAACAAATTGATTTTATGCGATTAGTAAAGTTTAAAACAGCAAATGTTCGCTTTCATGTACAACCAATTAAGTATTTGAATTTTGAACCGAAAAGGGTAATTACTAAAGAGGATATTGACAATAACGTAATTGAGAATTTAAGGATAAGAAATCAGGGCTATATGGATTGTAGCCCTATTTTTACACTCTATGGTTCTGGCGAATGTAGCTTGTATATTGATAATGTGCAATGCTGCAGTGTGGATATAGATGATAAGTTTGTTGTTTTGGATGGAATTGAGCAGGAAGCATATAAGGGAAATGTTTTGAAAAATACAAGGATGAATGGGGAATTTCCGATTTTGAAAGCTGGCGAAAATATGGTAAAAGTGACGGGAGAAGGTTTTAAAAAAGTTGAAATTCAAGTTATGAGTAAATTTTTATAAGAAAGGAGAAAGAGAATGTTTATTGTGAGTAATCGAAATATTGTGATGAATAAAGGCGATTTTGGCGTGATTTTGGAATTTGAGTTTGATAGAAAATTACCATTTTCGGTTGTGATTACAATAAAGAAGGGTAATTCAATTGTGATTACTAAGAATTATACTGATGTTTCGACTGGCGGAATTGAATTTTGTTTGACAAAGGCGGAATCGGACAAGTTAAATGTTGGCGAGTATACTTGGAATATGTATCAGTATTATGAAGGTAGCCTAAAAAATACATTGGTAGCAGGCAAATCTTTCATTGTAAAGGAGGGGGCTTAAAATATGAGTAATTGTAGTTATATAAAAATTAAAACACCGCCTTACGTGAAAATGCCTGCTTATTTTGCGATAAAGATTAATGATAATGGCGAAATGATTGTTACAGTGGATGACAAAAAAGCATCTGCAAAAATAAATGAAAATGGAGAATTGGAGGTAAGGGAGAAATGAGTACATTTAATTTGGGGGTTGTGGCACCGACCCATAAAGGTGTTTATAATGTGAATACTGCATATAAGGCAAGAAATATTGTAAGTTATAATGGTGGGGCATATATGGCAAAACAGGATTGTCAAGGTGTTAATCCAGAAAATGCAGAATATTGGGGATTGCTTGCAGAGGCAGGACAAGGAACACCGATTGTTTATAATGGGTCTTTAAATAGTTTACAAAGTGATAGTGTAGCAGATAAAACAAAGGTTTATTTGATTTCAGATGAGAATGATACCAATTATTTTGGTCATATAGTATTTTGGAATGGTTCGACTTGGGTTGATGGGGGAGAGTATGCTGGAATATTGGATCAAAGTATAGAATTAGAAAAGTTAAATCCAAATGTTTATAGAAATTTAGGTCCGTATTATATTTTTGGGAAAGAACAACCAGAAATAGCAAGTAATGAAAGTTTATCAATTAGAATGCAACTTAACAAAGAAATATTGATTGGTCAGCAATATAAGTTTTCATTTGTTGCGTATGGAATATCAAAAATAACAGTAGGGGCACTTAGTACTTTTGAAGTTGTGTTTTCTAAGTATGATAAAGACGCTATATTGGTTGAGGTAACTCTAACAGCAACTTCGGATATTTTAATTAATTATGCAACGATTTTTAATGCTACTTGTACAAGAACTTGTAAAAATATTAAATTGTGTAATTTTCAATTTGAAAATCAAAATCCTTCTATCACATCTATTACATATAAAGCAAATAATGTTAGTTATACGTTGAAGAAAGATGATGTGATAGATTTATTAGCGCAGAAGAAAGATTTAAAAGAATTGAATAAGAAAAATGTTAATGACTATGCTTTAAAAAATTTTTTCGGGGGAAAAAGTAAGATATTATCAATTGGTCAGTATAGAGTGCTAAGTCATATTTTGAGTTATTCTATTTTTGATAAGATTGATTCATTTAATAAAGGAGATACGTTGAGGATAAGGTTTCATGGAAAAACAACATTGCAAAGTAATGAAACGACAGTTTTAGGCGGTATGCTAGCAGGATTTGTTAATGGACAAACTACTTATACAACTATTTTTGCACCCAATAAGGAAGTTAACAAAGACGGAAGTTTTGAGATTGATATGGTTTGTTGTGGAAGTAATAATATTGATAAAGCAGCATTACCATATTTTAATGTTTTAATATTTGCAGGGAATAATCAAAAACTTGATATTGAGGAATGGCAAAAAAATGATAATTATTTATTGTTTGATTTTCCAGAAATATATTATAATGATACTTTATTGGATATTGAACCTACATACAATGTAGCTAGTGTGTTTAATTCAATAAAAAAACTTAAAGTTTTACAAGGGTGTAGTTTTAATTCGATTATGACAGGGGATGAATTAAATAGTTTTTTGTTAAATAATGATTTTAGTTTACAAAATCGTATTGACAAGCCTTGTAATAAAACAATTATTTGTTCAGGGGATAGTTTAACTTTTGGATGGAATGGATATGCAACAAATAGTTATGTAGATTATGTTCAAGATTATTATCCTGAATGTATTGTAAAGAATGATGGGAAGAGTGGAAAAGGAACAGCATGGGTGGCAAATCAATTAACAAATCAAATGCGTGATAAGTATTATCCTATTGTAACAGATCCTGATTATAAAGATATTTGTGCTATTATTATTAATATTGGGACAAATGATGGAGTTAGTGGAAGTATTGAAACGAGTATACCTCAAATATCAAAAGCTACTGATATAGAAGGAAATCCATTGCAATTTATGACAATTGATAATGCGATTGCTGAAGGTGGTTTCAACTACAATGGGCAAAATATTGCGACAGCGGATGATTATTGGAATTTATTTGTGAATGATTGGTATGGAAATTTGGCATTGGTTATTGAATATGCTCAATGGAAAAATCCAAAAACACAATTATTTTTGCTACCTCCATGTATTAGTACAATAGAAAAAGAGAGCAAATTCAGTGCTGAGACAATAGGAAATGCAATGAAAGAACTATGTGATTTGTATGGTATTCATTTTATTGATATTAATCATGCAATTGGTATTAATCGAAGAAATGCTAAGAAATTTTGTGGGGATTATGTACATGGTACAAATTTGCGTAATGAAATGGTTGGTAAATATGTAGCTAGATATATTTCAGATAAAATATATGATTTTGATGTGGAAGAAAATGAAGTTCTAGAATAAAGGAGAAATTATGATAAAAGTTTATGAGGCAACTGAGAAAATATTTGCTAATAATGGATTGAAAATTTTGAAACCGCGAAAAGCCGTTATTCATAAGGAGGATAACGGCGATTATTATTTAGATTTGGAAGATAGTATTTTGAATTTGAAATTTTACAAAGAAGGCTATATTGCAAGAGTAAAAACGCCATGGGGCTTTCAAAATTTTAGGATGACAAATCCGAAGATTAAAAATCGAAAAGTATCTTTAAGGGCTTGGCATGTTTTTTATGATGCGAAACAGTATGTGATTTTGGATAGTAATGTAGTGGATAAAGCCTGTATTGATGCATTAGATCATGTCAATAGCGCAACTGATAAGCCTTCTCCTTTTACAGTTGTTTCCGATGTTACGACAGTGTGTTCAACTAGAATTGTAAGAAAAACATTAGCAGAGGCGGTAAATACAATTCGTGAAAAGTGTGGTGGTCATTTAGTACGAAATAACTGGTCGATTGAAATTCGAGATAAAATTGGACAGGATAGAGGGGTTACAATTGCTTACGCTAAAAATATCAAAGAGATTGAGGCAGAAGAACAGTGGAATGAAGTTGTAACGAAAATATATCCAGTTGGCTATAATGGCACGATGCTTCCAGAGAATTTTTTGGAAGCAAAAGATGTGAAATATGATTTGCCTTATACGAAAATTGTGGAATTTACGCAAGATTTAGAACAAGATAATTATGAAACAGAAGAGGCATATGAGCAAGCATTGATTGCAGATTTAAGAAGAAAAGCGCAGGCTTATTTAGAGGAATACAAATTCGTAAAAGTAAATTATAGTACATCTGCCCATATTCCAGACAAAATTACAGATGTTGGCGATGTGATAAGGGTAAAACATCCAAAATGCAATATTGATATTCTGACAGAAGTAATTAGTGTGGAATGGGATGTAATTGGAGAAAACTATAAGACGATCGAATTTGGTAATTTTAGAAAAAATACGCTTTCTAATTTGCAAGACAACATAAGTAATGCTGTAAATGAGAAGATTGAAAGTTCGAAGAGTTTCTTGAATAAGGCATTGGAGAAAGCAACTGCTGAAATTTGGGGTGTACTTGGTAATTCCTATGTGATTTATGAAGGAGATAAAATTTTAGTAGTAGATAAATTGCCAAAAGAAGAGGCAAAAAATTGCATGGTAATTACTTCTGGAGGGATTGGATTTTCGAAGACTGGAATAAAAGGTCCATTTAATAGTGCTTGGACGATTGACGGAACACTGGAT
>CATLEX010000033.1 GCA_949927455.1 uncultured Clostridia bacterium | reverse complement strand
AAAATATTTAAGAATAAAAAATTTTTTTTGAATTAATTTTTAATAAATAAATTAATAATTTTTTTAACTTATTAAAATTAATTTCAGTAAAAATTTACGAAGTAAATTTTTCAAGGAGGTAAAAGCTTAAATGGCAAAAGCAAGTAGCGTTAAAAAAACAGGAATTAGAAGAAGAGAAAGAAAAAATATTGACAAAGGTTCTGCTCATATTCGTTCAAGTTTTAATAATACAATTGTTTCAATTACAGATACACAAGGTAATGTTATATCTTGGGCAAGTGCTGGTGGATTAGGATTTAAAGGTTCTAGAAAAAGCACACCATTTGCTGCTGGTCAAGCTGCTGAAGTAGCTTCAAAAACAGCAATGGAACATGGTATGAAAACAGTTGACGTATATGTGAAAGGTCCAGGTGCTGGACGTGAAGCAGCAATTAGAGCTTTACAAACAGCTGGATTAGAAATAACAATGATTAAAGATGTTACTCCAATTCCACATAATGGTTGTAGACCACCAAAAAGAAGAAGAGTTTAAAAAGAATTATGAACCTTAGAGAAGGGAAATAGAGAATTTAAGAAAGAGGTGTAAAAAATCAATGGCAAGATATAATGGGGAACAATGTCGTATATGCCGTAGAGAAGGATGCAAATTATTCTTAAAAGGCGATAGATGTTATTCAGATAAATGTAGTGTAACAAGAAGAAATTATGGTCCTGGTGATCATGGTCAAAAAAGATCAAAACTTTCTGAATATGGAACTCAGTTAAGAGAAAAACAAAAAACAAGATATTTTTATGGTGTTGGTGAAAAACAATTTAGAAAATATTTTGAGATGGCTTCTAATAAAAAAGGAATTACAGGTAATAATTTGTTACAAATTCTAGAAAGTAGATTAGATAATGTTGTTTATCGATTAGGATTTGGTGTTTCAAGAGCACAAGCAAGACAACTAGTAACACATGGAAATATTGAAGTAAATGGGAAAAAAGTAAATATTGCTTCTTATTTAGTAAAACCAAGTGATATCATTAGTGTTAGAGAAACTAAAAAAGACAATCCTGTAATCAAGGAAAATGCCCAAAAAGGTGCTACAAGACCTATTCCAGAATGGTTAGAATTAGATAGCGAAAAGTTAAGTGGTAAAGTTATTCGATATGTTAACAGAGATGAAATTGATTTAGCAGTTGAAGAGCACTTAATCGTTGAGTTATATTCTAAATAATAATATTTAACTTAGGATGGTACTAAAAGCAGGGAAATTTATAGGTTTAGAAAACCATTAGGAGGTAAAAATGATTGAATTTGAAAAGCCAAACATCGAATGTTTAGAAGCAGACGATAAGAGGAATTATGCAAAATTCATATGTGAGCCATTAGAACGTGGTTATGGAATGACAATAGGAAATTCTTTGAGAAGAATTTTGTTATCATCATTACCAGGAGCTGCGATAACGAATGTGAAAATAAACGGAGTAGTACATGAATTTTCTACAATAAAAGGTGTTGTAGAAGATGTTCCTGAGATAATAGTTAACTTAAAAAATGTAAGAATGAAAGTGTTTGACAACGATGAAAAAACAATTACAATTGATTATAAAGGTGCTGGCGAAATAAAGGCAGCAGATATTGTGACAGATGGAACTGTAGAAATACTAAATCCTGAGTTACATATTGCGACGACATCGGCAGAAGCTGACATTCATATGGTAATGACAGTAAGCCGTGGAAGAGGATATAATGTAGCAGAGAAAAATAAAAAAGATAATGATTCAATAGATGTATTACCAATTGATTCAATATTTACTCCTGTAAAAAAAGTAAATTATAGTGTTGAAAATACAAGAGTTGGACAAATGGTAGATTATGATAAATTGACAATTGAAGTATGGACAGATGGTAGTTTGAAACCTTATGAGGCATTGAGCTTGGCAGCAAAAGTAATGACAGGTCATTTAGAGTTGTTTATTGATTTATCAGAAACAGCTAAAAATACGCAAGTCATGATAGAAAAAGAAGAAACGACAAAAGAAAAAGTTTTAGAAATGCCAATTGAGGAATTAGAACTTTCTGTAAGATCATATAATTGTTTGAAAAGAGCGGGAATTATGACAGTTGAAGATTTGGCTAAGAAAACGCAAGGTGATATGATGAAAGTTAGAAATTTAGGAAAGAAATCATTAGATGAAGTAACAAATAAATTATATGCTTTAGGTTTACAATTTGAATCAGATGAAGATTAAATAATAGAGGAAGGTGATATAAAGTGGCAGGTACAAGAAAACTTGGAAAACCAACAGATCAAAGATTGGCAATGTTAAAATGTCAAACGACAGATTTTTTCAAAAATGATAAAATTATAACAACTGAAAGTAGAGCAAAAGAATTAAAAGCTATCGTTGATAGTATCATTAGCTTAGCGATTAAAGAACATAAAAACTATGAAGAAGTTGAAATGAAAGTCGTAAAAGCAAAATTAGATAGCAATGGTAGAAAAGTAACTGAAAAAGCAACAAGTAAGAATGGTAAAGAATATTTGAAAGTTGTTAAAGAAGAAAAAATGGAAAAAAGACAAAAAGATTTGCCATCAAGATTAAGTGCAAGAAGAAAAATTATGACAAAAGTAAATAAAGTAAAAGATGTAGATTTAATAGATAAGTTGTTTAATGAAATAGCACCAAAATATGAAGATAGAGTTGGTGGATATACAACAATTTTGAAAATGGAACCTAGAAAAGGTGATAATAGCAAAATGGCAATTTTAAAATTAGTTTAAAAGAAGGCGAGCATGAGCTCGCTTTTTGTATACATAAAATTTTGTAACCAATCTGTGAAATTAACATAACCTATACAAAGGAGATGATGTTATGTTAAATTTTATGGTGCAATTAATTATTTGGATTTTATGTATTTATGGATTATTTAGCATCATACAAGATTGTGTTAAATTTAATATGTATAAAAAAATAGAAGAAAATATCAAGTTTGTAATGACTGTGCAAAATGTGGAAAATGGTATTGAAGAATATATTCGAGAATTAACATATAGCAGAAATTTCTATCATAATTTGGTAGTGATTGATATGGAATCAACAGATGATACATTAAAGATTTTACATAGCTTAGAAAAAGAAACGTTTAATATGAGAGTTTTGGAAAAAGAAGAAGGAAAGAAATATCTTCAAAATATGGTAAATTAGAAAAGTTGGTAACTGAAAAAGTCGAAATTTGTATTGACGAAACGAAGAAAAACGTGTATAATTAAATTAGAAACTAAACTTCAAATATATTCTGCAAAAGTTTAGTTTTTAATTTATTTATGGAGAAAAAATCATGAAAGAAGAATGTGGAATTTTTGGAATTTATTCCATGAAAAATGAACAAGATTTGGTGTTTCCGATGTGCATTGGACTCTCTAGTTTGCAACATAGAGGAGAAGAAAGCTGTGGAATGGCAATTAATGATGGTGGGATTATTACATGCCACAAAGATGTTGGGCTTGTATCAGATGTATTTACCAATTCGGTTATTCGCGATTTGCCAAAAGGAAAAATTGGAATTGGTCATGTTCGCTATTCTACAACTGGTTGTGCTAGAAAGGAAAATGCGCAACCAATTGTTACACGCTATAAAAAAGGAAATTTATGTATTGCGCATAATGGAAATTTAACTAATACAGAGGAACTTAGAAATGAATTAGAAGAAAATGGTGCTATTTTTAATTCCACAAGTGATACAGAAGTAATTGCGTATATTATTGCAAGAGAAAGATTAAAGGCGCATTCAATAGAAGAAGCAGTTTTTAATAGTATGAAGTATTTAAAAGGGGCTTATTCATTATTGATTATGAGTTCTCAAAAATTAATTGCAGTCAGAGATCCATATGGTTTTAGACCATTGTGTGTTGGAAAATTAGATGGTGATTATATTTTTTCTTCTGAAAGTTGTTCTTTGGATATTCTAGGTGCTGAATTTATTCGTGATATTAAACCAGGCGAGGTAGTTACGATTTATAATAATGAAGTGAGCACTCAAAATTTTAGAACAACTGAAAAAGATGGTTTGTGTATTTTTGAATATGTGTATTTTTCAAGACCAGATTCAGTAATAGATGGATATAGTGTACATAAGTTTAGAGAAGAAACAGGAAAGTATCTGTTTGAGCAAGCACCAGTTGAAGCAGACTTTGTAGCAGGTGTTCCTGATTCAGGTTTAGATGCTGCATTAGGATTTTCGAAAGCTTCTAAAATTCCATATGGAATGGCGTTTGTGAAAAGTAAATACATTGGCAGAACTTTTATACAGTCTTCGCAAAATGAAAGAAAAAAACAAGTTGTTTTGAAATTAAATCCATTAAAACAAAATATAGAAGGTAAAAAAATTATTTTGATTGATGATTCTATTGTGCGAGGAAATACGATTACAAGGCTAGTAAAAATTTTGAGAAGAGCAGGTGTTAAGGAGATTCATTTGAGAATTGCTGCTCCACCATTTATCGGTATGTGCTATTTTGGAACAGATGTAACAAATGAAGATGGTTTGATTGCAAGACATAAAACAGTAGAAGAAATTCGCGAAATGATAGGTGTTGATTCATTGGAATATTTAAGTTTGGAAAATTTGAGAAAGATTGCACAAAATTCTAATATGAAGAGTTTTTGTGAAGGATGTTTTACTAATCAGTATCCAATTGAAGTACCAAGAGAAATTAGAAAAGACAAGTTTGAAAAAATATTTTAGAAAGAAAGGGCATTTTTAAATGCCCTTATTATTTTTGTATATTAAAATAATTTTTATTTTTTATCAAATCTTAAGAAAATCTTTATTTTTTCTTGAGCAATTTCATGTTATAATAAAATAAATGGAAAATTTAAAGGAGAGAAAAAATGTACAATATTTTAGTTTGTGACGATGATAAAGAAATTGTGCAAGCAATTGAAATTTATTTAGTTAAAGAAGGATATCACATTTTTAAGGCATATAACGGAAAGCAGGCTTTGGAGATTTTAGAGAAAAATACGGTGCATTTGATTATTTTAGATATTATGATGCCTAAATTAGATGGTATAGAGACATTGCTACAAATTAGAAAGGAGAAATCTTTGCCAGTTATTATGCTGTCTGCGAAATCGGAAGATGAAGATAAAATCGAAGGTTTAAATATGGGAGCTGACGATTATGTCACTAAACCATTTAATTCACTAGAGCTCATTGCTAGAGTAAATTCTTGTATGAGAAGATATACAAAACTTGGAACAATAGAAACTACTGAAAATATTTTCCAAACTGGTGAGTTAATTTTGGATGATAATTTGAAAAAAGTCACAGTTGATGGGAATGAAATTAAGCTTACACCAACAGAATATAATATTTTGCGATTTTTAATGAAAAACGAAGGAAAAGTGTATTCCATTGAACAGATTTATCAAAGTGTTTGGAATGAAGAATTTTTGTATGGAAATGAAAATGTAATTGCAGTTCACATTCGCCATATTCGTGAAAAAATAGAAATTGATTCCAAAAATCCCAAATATTTGAAAGTAATTTGGGGAATTGGATATAAAATTGAGAAAATTTAAAGGAGAGTTTGTAAATGAAAAAAAATAAAATTTTTATGATGATTGTATATTTATTAGTTCCAATAATAGTGGCTGTAATAAGTCTGTCTATTTTAGCGAAGTTCTTTCAAAATGACGAAAATTTTTATCTGAATCAGTCTCAGTATTTTCAGACGAATAATTTTGTGTCAAATTATATGTCAACTTTATCAAGTTATGCCAATCAACTGATTTATAATAATGAGGTTTTTCCTATTACTTATGATGGCGAAATACAGATTTCCTATATGAATGAAGAAGATTCTAATCATCATTATATAGATAGTAATATTCAAGACCATTATATTTTGATTTGTTATCAAAATAAAGCGCTGACTAATGTAGAATTGACAATGGAAACGAATACCATTGAAAAAATTAAAAATTATATTGCATCTCAAGAAAATGCCAAAAAAGCAAATATTTTGGCAGGAAATATAGAAGCAGATTCTGAAATAATTTTAAATAAAGCTTTGAAATATTATGATGATTTTGAAAACACCTATTATACAATAGAAGGAAAAGAAACGGCGTATCGTTATTATGGAGAAGAAAGTGATAATGACATAGAAGAAAGTCGAATTCCTGTACGCAAGTATATCAATACAACCATTCAAGATTTTGCTATTTACAGTTCTTACAAAGAAGCATTAGTATATAACACAGATTTGCTAGTTGTTCGTGAGCTAATGAAAAATTATCAAAACTTAGCAGGAAATATTCATTTGATTTTACCAATTGGAATGGTACTACTTTTGCTGATGTTTTTCTATTTAGTGATTGTAATTGGTCGCACTAAAAAAGAGGGCGAAATTGACATGAATGATTTTGATAAAATTCCATACGAAATTATATGGACAGTTGCGATGTTTGCTTTTGCAATGTGTGCAGCCATGATAAATATTCCAAAACATACAGATATGTTTGTGTCAATGTTAATTTCTGTTTATTGTGTAGCCTATATTGTGTGTGCTGTTCTTTTTCACACGACAGTCAAAAGAATCAAAGCAAGAATGCTGATAAAATCGACATTGCTCTATATATGCGTAATGTGGTTTGTGAAGATTTGCCAGAAAATAAAAGATATTTTGGGAATTTGGTTTGATAAAACAACAGCGGGTATGGATTTGGTAAAGAGGTTAATACTTGCAATGATTGGTTATCTTATTATTTCAGTTATTTTAATGGCGATGATGCAAGGATTTGGATTTTTGCTTTCTGGTGTTTTAGGAATTTATTTGTTTTCTAAAATAGTACGAAGAATTCGCGATTTTGCTAAAATGGAGCAACATTTAAAAGAGATGTATGAAGGCACTCATCCAGAAGATTTGAATGTGGAAAATTTTACACCAGAATTTCAAAACTCAATTTTGTATATTAATGATATTTCTAACGGATTTGAAAATGCCATTCAAGAGCAGTTAAAAAGCGAGAGGATGAAAGCAGAGCTAATTACTAATGTTTCGCATGATATCAAAACACCACTAACATCTATTATTAATTATGTTGATTTGCTCAAAAAAGAGAAAATCGAAAATGACAAGGCCAAGGAATATATTGGAGTTTTAGAGAGCAAGTCTCAGCGTTTGAAAAAGCTAACAGAAGACTTAATTGAAGCTTCTAAGGCATCTTCAGGAAATGTGAAACTAAAAATGGAGAAAATTAATATTGTGCAACTGATGAAGCAAGCAATTGGAGAGTTTGAAGATAAATTTAAAGCAAGTAATTTACAAGTTATCACAAAATTTGAGAGCGAAGAAATTTTCATTTATGCTGATAATCGATATATATACAGAATTGTGGAAAATATTTTTAGTAATGTTGCCAAATATAGCATGGAAAATTCAAGAGTTTATATGGATATTGCAAAAAAGGGTGAAAAGGTATATATTGATATAAAGAACATTTCCAAAAACACACTTAATATTTCGGAAGAGGAACTAATGCAACGTTTTGTGCGTGGCGATAAATCAAGAACTATGGAAGGTAGTGGACTTGGGCTTTCCATTTCGAAAAGTTTGGCTGAAATTCAAAATGGTGAATTGAGTATTAAAATTGATGGGGATTTGTTTAAAGTTGAACTTTGCTTTGACTTAGTGAAATAGAGGTAATATATGAAGGAAAAGAAGAGACATAGGAAAAATAAATGGAAAATTATCTTGTTAGCAATGATTGTTATTATGATAGGAATTGTAGTTGGCATAAGGCTTCAAAAACCGCTGGTTTGTATAGATGCAGGGCATGGCGGAAAAGATGTGCGGCAGTATTGCAAGTAGTGGAAAAAGATATGAAAAAGACGACACATTAGAAATGGCTTTAAAAGTAAAAAGTCATTTAGAAAAGCAAGGCATAAACGTGATTATGACAAGAGAAGGAGATGAATTTGTTACATTGCAAGATAGATGCAAAAAAGCAAATTGGGTAATGGCGGACTTGTTTGTTTCGATTCATAGAAATAGCGCTGAAGGTGGAGATGGTGTCGAAGTTTGGATTTCAAATGGGGAAGATGAAGAAAGTTCGAAATTAGCTAGTTCCATTTTACAGAAAATCGATCAAGTTGGTATGCAAACTAATCGTGGAGTGAAAACTGGAACAAGCGAAAATAGTGAAGCTGATTATTTTATTAATAAAAACACGAAAATGCCAAGTTGCTTGATAGAATTGGGATTTATTAGCAACAAGAAAGATAATGAATTGTGGGATAAAAATGTAGAGCAATATGCAGAAGGTATTGCAGAAGGAATTATGCAAAATTTGGAGAAATAATTGATTTTTAGAAAACAATATGATACGATATTTTGGTAAAATGAATTATAAAAAGGAGAAATTAAAATGCAAAAACCTCAAATTACAGAAAATATTGTATATATTGGAGCAGATGACAAAGACATTGATTTGTTTGAGAGTCAATATAAAGTGCCAAATGGAATTTCCTATAATTCCTACGTAATAAAAGATGAAAAGACAGTTATAATGGATACGATTGATAAGCGAAAAACAGAAGAATGGTTGCAAAATTTAGAAAATGCTTTGGCTGGGAAAATGCCAGATTATTTGGTCATTTCTCATTTAGAGCCTGACCATGCTTACAACATAGAGCTTTTGGCAAAAAAATATCCACAAATGAAACTTGTAGGAAATGATAAAACATTTGCTTTTCTGCCACAATTTTTTGCAATTTCAGATTTGGAAGATCGAAAAATTGTTGTAAAAGAAGGAGACGAAATTTGTCTTGGAAAACATAGGTTGCAATTTTTTATGGCACCAATGGTGCATTGGCCAGAAGTCATGGTAACATATGAAAAATCAGAAAAAATTTTATTTTCAGCAGACGGATTTGGCAAATTTGGAAGCCTAGATACGAACGAAAATTGGGAAGATGAAGCACGCAGATATTATATCAATATTGTGGGAAAATATGGTGTACAAGTTCAAATGTTATTGAAAAAATTGGAAACATTAGAGGTAAACATGATTTGCCCATTGCATGGTCCAATTTTGAAAGAAAATTTAGAATATTATATTGGAAAATATGCTACTTGGAGCAGTTATGAACCAGAAGAAAATGGTGTGGTAATTGCGTATGCTTCGATTCATGGAAATACAGCAAATGCTGCTAAAGAGTTGGCAGAAATATTACAGAAAAAAGGGACTGAAAAAGTGGCAATTTTTGACTTAGCAAGAGATGATTTGCATGAGGTGCTTGCAAATGCTTTTCGTTATGATAAAATGATTTTAGCATCTGCTACTTATGATGCAAAATTGTTTCCACCAATGGAACATTTTTTGCGTCAGTTAGTGGAAAAAAATTATCAAAATCGTACCATAGGATTGATGGAAAATGGAACTTGGGCACCGCTTGCAGCAAAGTGTATGAAGGACATTTTGGCTAATATGAAAAACATAAATTTATGTGAGAATGTAGTGACAATTCGTTCCAAATTGAATGAAAATTCTAGAGCTAAAATGGAAGAACTAGCAAAGGAGATTTTGAGTAAGTAGTGCGGAGGAAGTATGATAAAAGCAGTTTTTATTGATATTGATAAAACATTGTTAAATAGCAATCGAGAAATTACACCAAACACGAAAAAAGCAATTCAAAAAGCAAAGGAAAATGGAATCCAGATTTTTATAATTTCTGGAAGGTCACGTATGGCGTCAATTAAATTTCAAAATATTTCAAGTTGTTATATCATTAATTGCAATGGAGCAGACATTTATGATTGTGAAAAAAAAGAAGCAATTTATCAGTCAGAAATGGAACCTGAAGTTTGTGCAGAATTATACCAAATAGCGCAGCAAGAAGATGTGGTTATTAAGTTGGATTTTGGTTTGTCAAGGGCAGTGAATAAATCAGAATATTTGGAAGATTATGAAGTGGAACTAACAGAAGAAGTAGATGAGTTTTTAAGAAAAAATAAAGTGGTTCAGATTGCGATGTGTAGTGAGAATTTAGAAAAAGTAGAAATTTTGAAAGATTATATAAAAGAGAAAACATGTTTTGCAGTGATTAATCAATTTATTTGGGAAGTAAATGGAAAAGTCATGCATGCTATACATGTTAATAATCCAACCATTTCTAAGGGAAATGCTATGGCTGGCTTATGTAAATTTTTAAAGATAGATTTGAAAGATACAGTTGCGATTGGTGATAAGATTAATGATATTTCTATGATAAAAATGGCGGGATTGGGTATAGCAATGGGAAATGCAACAGAGGACGTAAAGAAAGTGGCTGACTTTATTACAACTACGAATGATGAAGATGGAGTTGCAAAAGTACTAGAGAATATTTTGGAGAAAAATAAAGGAAAATAGAAATGATAAAACAATTAGAAAAAGAAAATGTAAAATTATCAAGACAGACGCAAGTTTTAATATTAGACCAAGCAATTGGAAAAGTGATTTCAATATTTTTAGATACTTTTTTAGCTGCTTATTTTTATAAGATTTCAAAGCAAAATATTTTTTATTTATCTCTTTATCATATAATTCGGTTGGAATGTTGCAACAATTGCAGCTTTTTTGGTATCTAATATTATCAAAAGGAAAAATAAAGTTCATTTATATCGTTTTGGAACACTTGTAAAATCTTTGTATATCTTTATTATTATTATTTTGAAAGAAAAAATAGTGGATTATGTTTGGCTTATTGGGATGATGTTCGGTATATCCACAGCAACAACAGGTTTTCCATTAAATATGATAGAATCTGAACAAATTACTAATCAAGAAAGAATTAAATATTTAGGTTATAAATCAATTGCAACAGAAATAATTAGTTTGATAATTCCTATGCTACTAGGTGCTTATATAACGGTTTATTCTTATGAAGTAGCTGCTATTTTGGTTTTTCTATTTTCAATATTAAAATTGATGTTAAGTTTCTTTATTCGAAACAAAAATGTACAAAAAACGAGAATAGATTTAAAGGCATTTTTTGAAATATTGAAAAAGGATAACGTTTTATTAAAATTGTATGTTATAGAATTTTGCAAAGGTTTTAATCGTTATGGTGTAATGGGATTAATTATTTCATTGTTAATCATTTATCAAACTAAAAATGATTTTGAACTGGGTAGTTGGACATCATTTTTTTCATTAATTGCAATAATTACAATGTACATATTTGGAAAATATTATCATAAAAATGATAAGAAAAAGATATTATTAATGAGTGTATTTCCAATTTTAATTAGTTTTATGTTTATTTATTTTTCAATCAATAAAATTACAATCATTTTTTATAATGTTGTTTATTATAGTTTTTTAGATATTATTTTGAATATTACAGAAAAAGATTTGTTTGACTATTCTAACCAAAAATTATTTAAAAATAAATTTAATACAGAATATTTTATGTTTCGAGAATTATTTTTAAATGTGGGAAGAGTATTAGGATATATGATTTTATTAATTGTCGTTGGAAAAACACAAAATTTAGAGGCTTTAAAAATTGTATTTACAGTATGTGTAATTTCAGTTATTTTAGTAATTTGCTTGAGCAGGAAAATAGAAATAAAACAAGAATAAAATAGTCATAAAAAAACTCTTTTAAAGTATAATGTTAAAGGAGTTTTTTATATTGTAGGAATTTTCGACTGTGAAAAAGAAAAGCTCCATAGAAGATAATTATGCGAAATGAAGTGGAGTTTTTTATGGTTAAATTAGCTGTTATCAATTTAAAAACATTGCTTAAAAATTTTTTTAGAGTGATTGCTATATTGCTTGTTCTGGCCATGATGATTAAGTTTTCGAAAGTAATATATCACTCTTTGAAAAAGTTTGATTTTGAAAGTGTAAGTTTAAAAAATAAAATTGAGATCTTAAATCAAAATTTAAGTATTTCTAAATGCTTTGAAAATGAAACACAAGAAAGTAGTGAATTGAAAAAGATATTAGTTGCACAGCTTGCTGTTTTTTCAGGAGCAGAAGAAGAAATTATGGAAAAAGAAAATCAAGAAGAGGTATTAGAATTTGAAAATATAGAAAATCAAGTGCTTGAAAATGAACTGCCCAAAGAAGAAGCTCAAGAAACAGCACAAGAAACAGCTGCACCAGAAAAAATAGAAAATAATCCGCAAGAAAACAATCAAGTGGTAACAGCAGTAATTGAAGCAAATAACAAAAAAGATGTCTATACAGATACGTACCACACAGTAAAGATTAAAAATGAGTCAAAGTATTCTTTAACAGAAGCAATGGTAACACCAGATGTAAGTTATTCAGATAAGAAAAATATTATTCTATATCACACACATACCTGTGAAAGCTACACACAAACAGACAATTCAAGATATTTGGCCACTGGAAATTATCGAACAACAGATTTAAACAATTCCGTAGCAAGAGTAGGTACAGAACTGGCAAATTGTTTAGCTGGCAAAGGTTATACAGTCATTCATGATAGTACTTATCATGATTACCCAGCATATACAGGTTCTTATACAAGATCATTGGAAACAATTAAAAATTTGCTTTCAACGTATAATACAGTAGATTGTGTTTTTGATGTGCATCGAGATGCACTTCGGAAGTAATAGTAATTATGCTCCTTGTGTAAAAATTGGTGACGAACAAGTGGCACAAATGATGTTTGTAATTGGAACAGATGGTGGTGGTTTGAATCATCCCAATTGGAATCGTAATTTGAAGTTAGCGATTAAACTGCAAGAAAAAGCAAATGAAATGTATCCAGGATTATTCAAACCAATTATTTTGAGAAATTCAAGATACAATCAGCATGTAACAAATGGAGCAGCCATTATTGAAGTGGGAGCGACTGGAAATACGATAGAACAGTGTAATAACAGTATGAAATATTTGGCGAGTGTAATTGATAGTGTGATGAAAGAAAATTAGGTGAATTTAAAAAAAAGTCTTGTAAAATCTTCCAAAAAATGATAGGATAAATATAGATTTTTAAGATGGGAGCAAATGCAAATGATAAAAAATAATAAAGGTGTTACGATTATTGTATTAGTTGTAATTGTGGTTTTGTTATTTATTTTGGCTGGCGTTGGCTTAAATTTAAGTTACTTTAGTATAGATAAAGTAAAAGACAATAAATTAGAATCAGAATTAGGAATGGTAAGGCAGGCAGTTTCAGAACAGTATTGGAAAGCTATTTCTGTTGGAGAAACAGAGGTGCTAGCTAGCAAAAATTCAGTTGCTTTTTGGGTTGGTAGTCGTATTACAGCTTTTTCTGATATTGATTTACCAGATGAAAATTCTATTACAACAACAGAAAAATCAGAGGCTTTTTTTGATAAAGAAAGTAATTATGCTCCAGTTTTTCAAGAAGATTTTTATTATAGGTTAACTCCAGCAGAATTAAAACAAATTGGAATTGGAGATTCTAAAGCAACATATGTTGTAAATTATGCAACTGGCGAAGTTTATAATGAAACACAAAAAAAAGATAGTAAATCGCAATTATTATATTTGCCAGCTATAAATGGAAAACAGATGAACACAGAAGAAAAGGATGACACTTTTAGTGACTGGAATGAATAAAAAGTATAGGGGTTTTGCAATATGTGTGACATAACTGAAAAGTTAGAAAAAATAATAGATAAACAAAATATTTTTGTACAGGAACCGATGAAGCAACATACTTCTTTTAAAATTGGTGGTGTGGCAGATTATTTTATTAATGTTCAAGAACCAGAGCAATTAAGACAACTTTTAAATCTTGCAAAACAGGAAAAAATACCATTTCAGATAGTGGGAAATGGTACTAATTTGTTGGTTCGTGAAGGTGGAATTCGAGGATTTGTTGTTAAATTGGACTTGAAAGAATACACGATTGACCGAAAAGAAAAAGAGGTAATCATAACATGTGGTTGTGGAATGGCATTAAGCCAGTTATCTTTTATAGCGCTTGAAAATAGTTTGACTGGTTTGGAGGCAATGGCTGGAATTCCGGGAACACTAGGTGGAGCAATTCGTATGAATGCAGGTGCCTATGGTAGTGAAATGAAAGATGTTGTAGTGTGTTCAAAATGTATGGATTTAGATGGCAATATTCAGCAAGTTGACTTTGCAGAACATGAATTTTCTTATCGCAGAAGTGCTTTTGAAGAAAATGGCCTGATTTTGTTGGAAACAAGTTTAAAACTTAAAATTGGAGAAAAGCAAGAAATTCAAAATAAAATGCAAGAATATAAAAATTTAAGAAAGCAAAAGCAACCATTAGAATTTCCAAATGCAGGAAGCATTTTCAAGAGAAAAGGGGACATTTTAATTGCTAAATTAATTGACGAATGTGGACTAAAAGGTTATTGTGTGGGGGATGCCCAAGTATCAACAAAACATTCAGGATTTATCATAAATAGAGGGAATGCAACAGCAAAAGATGTTTTAAATTTGATTGATGTAATTGGGCAAAAGGTGAAGCAAAAATTTGATGTGGATGTTGCATTAGAAATTATAGTAATAGGCGAAGAATAGGAAGGTGTAAAGAAAAATGAAAACTTTTTTAGAATGGTTTAAATCAAGTGCAAAAGTAAAGCGTTGGATGTTTTTAATTATCATAGGAATTGCATTAGTATGTTATGGGTTTACAAAAGTTTTAGTGACAGAAGAAATGGCTTTTGCAGAACTTGGAAAGATTATAGCGGTATTTGTAGTAGGATTTGTTTTTGTAGTGATTGGTATTATTTTTATTCAAAAGAGAAATTTAGAAATTTTGATTGAGGCAAATGATGAAGATTCGACCAAAGGAAAAAAAGCAAAAGTGAATATCAAATCACTAATTTTTAATAAAAAGGTGTATGATGAAGGCCCTAAAATTGTTGTAATAGGAGGCGGAGAAGGCTTAAATACAGTAGTAGATGGCTTGAAAAAATATACCAATAATATTACAGCTATTGTAACTATGTCAGATTATGGACAAATTCCAACTCAATCTAGAAAAGCACTAGATGCGTTACCATTAGATGATATCAAAGGTAGTATTATTGCTATGTCGGAAAAGCAAGAATTAATGCGTGACTTAATGAATTTGAATTTCGAGAATGATAGATTGCGTGGCTTGAATTTTGGTGATATTTATCTAACAGCAATGAATGAGTTGTATAGCAATATTTCGGAAGCTATTCAAAAAAGTACAGAAGTGCTTAATATTAATGGACGAGTTTTGCCAGTAACATTGGACGAAATTAGTATTTGTGCAGAATTGACAGATGGAACTGTGATTGAGAGAAAAGATAAAATTCCAGAAATTGTTTCACAAAAAGTGGAAGTGATTAATCGAATTTTTATTAACCCGTCAAACTGCAAACCAGCTCCTGGTGTAGTTGAGGCAATTCAAGAGGCAGAAGCTATTATTATTGGTCCAGGAAGTTTGTATACAAATGTATTACCAAATTTGTTGGTGAAAAGAGTTTCAAAGGCAATTAAAGAAAGTAAAGCAATTAAAATTTATATATCTAATATTATGACAGAATTTGGTCAAACAGATGATTATTCGCTTGCACAACACATTGAAGCAATGCAAGCACATGTTGGAAAAGGTGTTTTTGATTACTGTTTGGTGGATACAGGCGAAGTTGTTCCAGAATATGTGAGAAGATACAATAAAAAAGGTAGCGAGCTAGTGGAAACAGATATTACAAAAGCTGCTACATTAGGTGTAAAAATTATTCAAAAAGATATGTCTTGTATTAAAGAAGACAAAATTAGGCATAATCCAGCTATTATTGGGTCTACTGTTATTGGATTAATTTGTGATGAATTGAAATTTAAAGATGAACAAAATGGAACTGAATTTTTGCTTTTGAATTCAATTTTGAAAGAAGAGAAGAAAGAGATTAAAAAAGGTCAAAAAGAGGATAAAAAACGTAAAGAAATTGTAAAAAAAGCAACAAAAACTGTAAAGAGTAAAAAGCCAAATAAGAAAAGTAAATTTAGCGAAAAATATAAAGAAAGAGTAGAGTCAATTCAAAATACAGATGCTAAAATTAAGGAAAACAGAGCAATTGCAAAGGAAATTGAAAAGCTAGAAAAAGAAAATAAAAAGAAACAGACTAAGAAAAAAGAAGAAAATGAACCAAAGCCAGTTAAAGAAAAAAGAAAACCAAGAGTAACAAAAGAATTAGAAGAGCAAAAGTCAGAAAAAACTGTCAAAGAAACGAAAACTGTGAAAAAACCTAGAACAACAAAGAAGAAGGAAGAAACAGAAGAAAAGAAAACCACAACTAGAAGAACGAAGAAAAAAGAATAATGGGAGATTGTACAAATGAAATTAACGAAAAAACAATTGGAACTGAAGAGTGCATTAGAAAGAGAATGGTTAATTACAAATGGAATTGGTGGATTTGCTTCAAGTACAATTCTTGGAGCAAATACAAGGCGTTATCATGGATTATTAGTTGCGCCTTTAAAACCGCCAGCTAGACGACATTTAATTTTGTCCAAGTTAGATGAGAGTCTTGAAATCGAAGGTAAGAAATATGATTTGTTTACTAATGTGTGTCGTAATTATCTAGCAGAAGGTTATAAACATTTAGAAACTTTTGAAAAAAATCCTTTACCAGAATTTACGTATAAAGTTGGTGACGTAAAGCTTCAGAAAAAATTGTCTTTTGTATATGGGAAAAATACAATTATTGTAAAATATTCAGTAAAAAATAATCACACACAAGATGTTAAAATGACAATTGCACCAATTATGAATTTTCGAGATTTTCATCATTTGACAACGTGTCATCATTTTGAAGTAGATCAAAAGTTTGAGAATGCAAAAGTGGAGATTCAAATTGACAAAAATATTCCAATTTATATGACTTGCCAAGAAGGAACTTATATTGAGCACCAAAATGATGTTTTTCGAAATATGTATTATTTGAAAGAAGAAGAAAGAGGTTTTTTTGCGGAAGAGGATTTATGTGTTCCAGGACGCTATGAAGTTACAATTGAACCAAAAGAGAAAAAAGAAATCACAGTTATTGTGTCTTTGGAGAGCGATATTGAAAATATTGAAGCTGATGAAGTTTTTGAAAAGGAAGCTCAAAGATTAGAACAAATTGTCAAACAGACAAAATTAATCAAAAATAAAAAAACAGAATTAACAAAAATGGAAAAAGATAAAAACGAATTTTTAAAAGATTTAGTGATAGCAAGTGACAATTTTATTGTTTTGCGATCAGAAGAAGCACTGCATTCGATTTTGGCAGGTTTTCCGTGGTTTTTGGATTGGGGACGTGATACAGCTATTAGTTTTGAAGGTTTGTTGCTTATTACAAGAAGGTTTGATGTTGCAAAAGAAGTGCTTTTAATGCTTGCAAAAGATATTTGTCAAGGACTTGTTCCCAATGGTTATTCTGAAAAGGACAACACACCACTTTATAACAGTGCCGATAGCTCGCTTTTGTTGTTTGAACAAATTAATAAATTTATGAAATACACAAGAGATTATGATTTTGTAAAAGATAATTTATATGAAAAACTAAAAAATATCATTGAGAATTATGAGAATGGAATTGAGTTGGACGGAAATCACATTTATATGGATAATGATGGACTTTTGTCTTCTGGTACGCCGAACATTCAAAATACTTGGATGGATGCCAAAATTGGTGATTTTGTGGTAACCCCAAGAAATGGAAAAGTTGTGGAAATCAATAGCCTTTGGTATAATGCTTTGAAAACGATGGAATATTTGGCAAAAAAATTTGGCGAAAAGGAATTGGCAGATATTTATAAAAAGAAGGCACAAAATCATCAAAAAGTATTTGAAGAAAAATTTTATTGTGAAGAGAAAAAATCCTTATATGATGTTCTGGGAGATAGTAAAATACGCCCAAATCAGCTATTTGCTATCGTAACAACATATCCAGTAATCAATCCTGCTTCGTTTGTGGGTAAAACAATTTGGGAGACTGCAAAGAAAAAATTGTTAACAAAATGTGGACTTAGAACGCTTGCTCAAGAGGAAGAAGGCTATATTGCAGAATATTCTGGAGATTGTGTGAAACGTGACAAAAGCTATCATCAAGGAATTAGCTGGGTGTGGCTACTGGGTTTATATGAGGATGCATTAGAGAATATTATTGATTCTGAAAAAGATAGGATTGAAAAGGAAAAATATATTATTGAAAAAGAAAAGTTTATAGAAAAAATTTTTGCGATATTTAAGAAGGAATTATATGGGCCAGAATGTTTTTGTAGTATTTCGGAAGTGTATAATTCAGAGGGAATAGCTAAGCCAGGAGGGACATTTGCGCAAGCTTGGAGTGTGTCAGAAATTTTGAAAATTGTAACAAGAATGGAAGAATAAGAGCATGGAAAATAGAGAACTAAAAAATTTAAAAACAAAATATTTGGGGCGAAATTTACTTTTTTTTGAAACAATTGGTTCTACGCAGAAAGAATTGAAGACTTTAGAAAATCCGAAAAATGGAACAATCATTATGGCAAATCATCAGGCTTCTGGCATAGGAACCCATGATAGAAAATGGTTTACAGGAACAGGCAAAAATATTGCTATGTCATTTGTACTTTTGCCAAATTGTAAGTTACAAAAAATTGAAAATTTAACGGTGTGTATTGCAGAGTGTATGATAAATGCTTTGAAAAGTTTGTACCAAGTTGAACTTTCTATTAAAATTCCAAATGATATTTATTTTTGTGGCAAAAAAGTTGGTGGAATTTTGACAGAAAGTGTGAGCAAAGCAGAGAAAGTGCAAAAGATTTATATAGGAATTGGATTAAATGTGAATCAAGAGGAATTTGCAGAGGATTTGAGCAAAATTGCGACTTCACTTAAAATTGAATTTGGTAGAAATTTTGATAGAGAAGAAATTATAGTGGAATTTTTAAATCAGTTTGAAGAGAAATTTGAAGAGATGATGAGGTAACTCTAATTAAAAACAGATAAAATAACATAAATATTTGACATATTATGTAAAATGTGATATAATCATATTAATATAGGAAAATTATCTTATATTAATATGATTTTTTGTG
>CATLEX010000032.1 GCA_949927455.1 uncultured Clostridia bacterium | reverse complement strand
GGTTTGTTTACCAGCTGGAGTCAAGGCACAAAAGAGTGGAAGTACTTGGGTATTTTCAAACTAGAAGAGAATACAATAAAATTGAATATAAGAAAAACTAAAAGGAAAGAGTTTTGTTTTTGTGCCTAAAAATTAAAAAAGAGGTTTATTCAAAAAATAAAATGTATAATGTTAGATAATAATGTCATATGGACGAACCTTCTTGCATAAAATATCAATAATAATATTTTATGTGAGGAGTTTTTTTATGTGTGGAATTGTAGGAATTGTGAATTATAGAGAGGATATTTCTAGCCAACATACAATACTTGAAAATATGACAAATGCGATTGAAAAAAGAGGGCCAGATGAACAAGGCATATTTTTAGAGAAACATAGTAATTTAGGTCATCGTAGACTTAGTATTATTGATATTGAAAATGGAAAACAACCAATGAAATTTACAATAGATGATGTTACATACACTATTGTATATAATGGGCAATTATACAATACAAAGGAATTAAGGGAAACTTTGCTTGACAATGGTTTCAAATTTAAAGGTCATTCTGACACAGAAGTTTTGCTAAAAAGTTACATTTTTTATGGGAAAGATGTATGTGCGCATTTGAATGGAATTTTTGCTTTCGCGATTTGGAATAGCAAAAAAGAGGAAATCTTTATAGCACGTGACCATTTTGGAATTAAGCCATTGTATTATTCACTTGTGAATGATAATTTAATTTTTGCTTCTGAAGTGAAAGCTATTTTTGAACATCCAATGGTAAAACCGATGATTGACAAAACAGGAATAGCAGAACTTTTTGGAATAGGACCAAGTCACACGCCTGGAATTAGTCCATTTCAAGGAATTGACGAACTCGAACCTGCGCATTATATTGTGTATAATAAAAACTGTTTTAAAAAAGAAGAATATTGGAAATTGCAAACGAAAGAACATACTGATGATGTGGAAACAACTTGCGAAAAGTTGAGGTTTTTGTTAAAGGATTCGATTGAAAGGCAGCTGGTGTCTGATGTGCCACTTTGCTGTTTGTTGTCAGGAGGGTTAGATTCAAGTATTATTACTGCGTATGCAAGTAATTATTATAAAGAAAAATATGGGCAAAAATTGGCGACTTTTTCAGTTGATTATGTAGATCAAGATAAGAATTTTGTTAAAAACGATTTTCAGCCAAATAGCGATAATTATTATATTGATTTAATGGCAAAAAAATTTGACACAGATCATCACAAAATTGTTTTAGATACACCAGAGTTGTATCATGCTTTGGAAGATGCTATGGTCGCAAGAGATTTTCCGGGAATGGCAGATGTGGATAGTTCGTATTTGCTGTTTTTTAAGGAAGTCAAAAAGCAAGCTAAAGTGGCGCTTTCAGGTGAATGTTCAGATGAAATTTTTGGTGGTTATCCTTGGTATTTCCGAGAGGATAGTTTAAAGAGTGGAACATTTCCATGGTCGCTTGCGATTTTGGAAAGACAAAATTTGCTTCATCCAGAAATTGCCAAAAAGATTGATTTAAAATCTTATATTGATGAACAATATCAAAACTCTTTGGAAAAAGTAGAATTTTTGCCAAGTGATAGTGAAATCAATAAATTGGAGCGAAAATTGATTTATTTGACTTCGAATTGGTTTATGCAAACGTTGCTAGATAGAACCGATCGAACAAGCATGTACAACGGCTTTGAAGTTAGAGTTCCATTTTGTGATTATAGAATTGTGGAATATTGTTGGAATATTCCATGGGAAATGAAAGCATACAAGGGAAGAGAAAAGGGACTTTTGAGGCACGCAATGAAAGATATTTTGCCAGATGAGATTATCAATCGAAAGAAAAGTCCTTATCCAAAAACGCATAATCCAAATTATACGAAAATTGTAAAAGAAGGTTTAAGTAAAATTATGGAAAATACAAATGCGCCAATTAATCAACTATTAAATCGAGACTATATTTTGGAAATTATCAAAACAGAAGGAAAGGCATTTTCAAGACCATGGTTTGGGCAGCTTATGACAGGTCCACAGCTGATGGCATATTTAATTCAAGTAAATAGTTGGCTAGAAAAATATCAGCCAGAAATTGTATTATAAAGAAGTTCAAAAAGTAAAAAACACCACTGTATACCCAAATACACAGTGGTGTTTTTGCGTTATTTGAGCCTTAATTCTCTTTTGACCGTTTTAATACTGCGTATAGGAACTCTTGCTTGTAAATCTGTTGGTAAATCATAGTAACAAGACGTAGTAAGAGGTTCGAAAAAGGGCTCAGTAAAGTATCCATCAAAGAGATGAAGTTTTGGTATTGTTTCTTTCTCCAGTGATGGAGTTGTTGAGGTATTTTTCATAGTCTCGTCTCCTTCCTTAAATTATTATCTATGTGAACTTCGACCATGATGTTGCATCGAAGGAGTTTTTCTAATATTAAATATATTTTATTGTAACATAAATTTATTATAATGGCAAGAGTTTTTTGTTAAAATTCATGTCGAACCTTTCCTTTTTTTCGACATAACTTCTTAAATTTCTCCGAAGGAAAAAAGAGGACAAGTATCGAATATTAAAATAACAAAAGATAAGGAGGGGTAAATTTGAATGTAAAACATTTTATTGAGGACAGGTTATTAGTATTTGAAATAACTGAAGATTTAGACCATCATAGTTCAGAGATTATTAGAAGGAGGGCAGATTATGAAATTCAAAGATTTATGCCTAAAAAGGTTATATTTGATTTTAATCGCGTTGTATTTATGGATAGTGCAGGCATAGGACTAGTAATTGGTCGTTACAAAAGTGTGACAGCATTTGGTGGAACATTAGAAATGACAAATGTAAGTAATAATTTGAGGAGAATTTTTGAAATGGCTGGCGTTTTAAAAGTCATTCCAATTGTGAATTCTTTAGAAAAAATTAGTTAGGAGGAAATATGGAAAAACAAGTAAAAAATGAAATGAAAATTGAGCTTTTAAGCAAGTCTGCGAATGAGGCTTTTGCTAGAATTAGTGTGGCAGCTTTTGCGTCACAATTAGACCCAACAATTGAGGAGATTGCAGATATTAAAACATCTGTGTCTGAGGCAGTAACTAATGCGATTATACATGGTTATAACAATGCAGAAGGTATTATTAAAATTAAGACAAAATTGTATGAAGACGAAATTGAAATTGAAATTTCAGATACAGGAAGTGGAATTGAAAATATTGAAGAGGCACGTGAGCCATTATACACAACTAAGGGAAATTTGGAACGTTCTGGCATGGGATTTACGATTATGGAGAATTTTATGGATGAATTATCAGTAGAATCGATTGTTGGACTTGGTACTAAGATTGTTATGACAAAGAAAATCAAAAAAGAGAGAACTACATAATATGGATAAGGACATTAAATGGGAGGATTGAATGTATGATAAAGATAGAACTCTTATTTTGAATGCGCAAAGAGGAGATGAAAAAAGTTTAACAAAATTAATTGAAGAAAATAATGGATTGATTTGGAGTGTGGTACGACGATTTTGGTATTGTCAAATTGAACCTGACGATTTATATCAAATTGCATGTATAGGTTTTATCAAAGCGGTAAGGCGTTTTGATTTTGAGTATAAAGTGGAACTTTCGACCTATGCAGTCAGATATATTTTTGGAGAAATTAAAAAATTTATTCGTGATGATGGTATTGTTAAAATTAGTAGAAATATAAAAGAAACAGGTTTTAAACTAAAAATGGAGTCCATTAATCAATATGTTTATGAAGATAATAATTGTGAAAAACAGGAAAGAATTACATTAGAGAATAGCAATGAAGAAGATGTGATTAATAAAGTCCTAATTTCTAATTTGTTAGAACATTTAAAAATAAGAGATAAAAAAATTATTGAGTTGCGTTATTTTAAAGAAAAAACGCAAACAGAAGTGGCTGGGATTTTGGGAATTTCACAGGTGCAAGTTTCCAGAATTGAAAGGCGATTATTAAAAGAGTTGAAACAGGAACTTGTTCGAGGAGAGGCGATTGTTTGAAAAAAATTTTATTATATTTTGTGTTTGTGATTATTTTAATGATTACAATGCCAATTGTTTTTACAGATAATTTTAATAAAACAGAAGAAACCTCAGGTGAGGAAGCAAAGGTGGAATATGAAAAAGCAAATTATGGGGATTTTAGTGTGCTTAAATTGTTGCATCAAGATACAGGGCAAGTTGAGGAAATAGAGTTTGATACGTATTTATATGGAGTAGTGTCTGCTGAAATGCCTGCAAGTTATGAGCTAGAGGCATTACGTGCACAAGCAGTTGTGGCAAGGACGTATACCATTTATAAAATGGTGAATGGTAGCAAGCATGAAAATGCTGATATTTGTGATAGTTCACTTTGTTGTCAAGCTTGGATTTCTAAGGAAAATCGTTTGGCACGTTGGGAAGAGGAGAAAAGAGAAGAATATTGGAATAAAATTGTGGATTCAGTGGACTCAACAAGTGGAAGATATGTCACTTATCAAGGACAGCCGATTAACGCATTTTTTCATAGTAATAGTGGTGGAATGACAGAACTTCCAGTCAATGTTTGGGGAGGAAGTTATCCTTATTTGCAAGTAGTTGCAACTTCTGGGGAAGAAAGCTATAATGGCTATGCTTCTGAAATTGAGATTTCCAAGGACGAATTAATTCAGAAGATGTTGGAAAAGTATCCCAATTTTGCAATTAATTTTGATGAAATCAATTGTATTCAAATTCTAGATTTAACAGAAAGTGGAAGAGTAAAAACGATGAAAATTGGGAATGTGAGTTTGTCTGGCATTGAAGCAAGAACGATTTTTGGGTTAAAATCAGCTAAATTTGAATTTGAAATTAGTGGAAATATTGTGAAATTTAAAGTGATTGGATATGGTCATGGTGTGGGTTTAAGTCAAAATGGAAGTGATGCACTAGCAAAACAAGGAATGATGTATCAAGACATTATTCGTTATTATTATAAAGATGTGGAAATTAAGTAAAAGCCTGTTGAATGTTTGACAAATTATGTAAAATATGGTAAAATACTTCTATCAACTCGCATAACGTGAGTGTTAGAAAAAGGAGGGATACTATGGACTTAGAAGATACGTTAAATAAGGCTTTAAAGGAGCAAGAAAAGGAGAGTTATAAAGCACGGAGAAATAAGCATGTTATAGTAGCAAAGAGATGGAATAATATTTTACCATGGAATTATTATAAAGTAATTTCTTCTTTCTCTGAAGAAAATTTGGATACATTATTTCGCTGTTTGAGCGTGCAGGCAAAGGAGGAAATTTGGAATTATATTTCCAATTCTCAGTTGGCAGTAATTTTAGGAGAAAATGAAAGTCTGACATCTGAAATCTTTTGGCAGATGTCAGACCAAAGAAAATGGAATCTTTTAAATGATGAAAAACAGATATCTATTTGCTGTGGAATTTTTTTTAAAGCAGAATTTCCAAAACAGTTGAAAATAATGGAGATGTTTTCAGTTGAAAATTTGTCAGAATTTTTTAGACAGTTAACAGATAAAGGAGAAGAGGAATTTTTTGATTTTTTGCAAAAACTGTATTTAATTGAAGATAATGAGGAGCAAAAAAAGACAATTTTTTCTAAAATTGCGATTTTGCCTGCAAAATTTCTTGCGAGAATTTTTCAAGAGGCTGATGCAGATGTAGTGTGCCAGATTTTGCAGCATATGAAGGAAGAAGCCAAGCCAGAGCTTTGCCGAAACTTTCACGGAAATGTCTATGAGCTTTTGGAAAAAACGGATTTTGCGCTGTTGAAGTATATCGAAGAATTTCCAGAATGGAATATGAATGAAGCGGAAATGCAGGATTTCTTCTATAATTTAGAAGAAAGGGAAATTAACATCCAAAAGTATCTTTCAGTTGAAGCTATTCAGGCAATATATTGCGAAGTCAAAGACTGTAAAATAAAAGAGAAGATTTTATTTAATTTTTTGGAAAGTCTTGATATGTTAAACTTGTATGGGCAATTGTCGTCTGTTGAAGACAAGATGGAAATGCTTGAAATTATGACAGGAAGAAAAGCATCTGGACAATATGACGCAGATAAAAAGCTCTATATGTTGCAGAATACAATTTATATTTTAGAAGAAACCGAGAATCTGGACGGGCTGAATTATTTTGAAGAATTACTCTTAAAAGATTTAAAGGCATAGTTTAAAGAATAAGAAAAAATAGTATTACTCACAGAATGACCACATCTATCGTTTTGCTACAAACGATGGGTGTGGTTATTTGTAAAAATATCATTATTTTTCTTGCTTTTTTGTAAATAATATAGTAAAATAATATAAATTATTTATTTGAAATAGTAGCTTGTGCAAAGCGCTTAAAAAGCGTGAGAAATTTTGTGAAGCAAAATTTCACTCGCATTAAAAAAGAATGTGGGAAAATTTTGTGAAATAAATTTTAAGAAATAAAATTTATTTTGCATAAAAATTCTTTGGATTTTTATGCACTTTGTAGAGGTTACCTTTCAAGTAAATAATAAAATTGAAAGAAAGAAGGTAAATTTATGGAACCAAAAAAGTATAGTATGGAATTGGCAGGCAGAGAATTGTCGGTAGAAACAGGAAAGTATTGCGGGCTAGCAAATGGTAGCGTTACAGTCAAATATGGTGATACAGTTGTGCTTGTTAATGTAACTGCTTCTAAGGAGCCAAAAGAGGGAATTGATTTTTTCCCATTGTCAGTAGATTATGAAGAAAGAATGTATGCAGTTGGTAAAATTCCAGGTAGTTTTCAAAAAAGAGAAGGAAGACCAGCTGAAAAAGCGATTTTGACTTCAAGAGTAATTGATAGACCAATTCGTCCACTATTTCCGAAAGATTTTAGAAACGATGTAGTCGTTAGTTGTTTAGTCTTATCGGTTGACCAAGATTGTTCACCTGAAATATGCGCCATGATTGGTTCATCTGCAGCGCTTTCTATTTCTGATATTCCATGGGGAGGACCAACTGGATCTGTGGCAGTTGGCTATGTAAATGATACAATTGTTATTAATCCAACAGAAAAACAAAGAAATGACAGCCGTTTAACTTTAACTGTGGCAGGAACAATGGACAAGATTGCCATGATTGAAGCAGGTGCTGACGAAATTCCAGACGAAATTATGTTAGAAGCAATCAAAAAAGCGCATGCTGAAATTAAGAAAATTTGTGAATTTATTTCAAAAATGAAGCAAGAAATTGGAAAACCGAAATTTGAGTATACGCATTTTACAGTCGATGAAGAAGTTTATAAAATTATTTCTGATGAGTTCGGAGCTCGCATGAAAAATGATGTTCAAACTCCAGACAAGCCAGAAAGAGATGTTAAAATTGATTTGTTTACAGAAGATGTCAAAAAGTGGTATGCTGAAAAATTTGGTGAAGAAAAGTTAGAAGAAGACAAATCTAAGATTGCGGATAGTATCTATAAATTGGAGAAAAAAACGGTTCGAAAATTGATTTTAGAAGAACAAAAAAGAGTAGATGGCAGAGGAATTTATGATATTCGTCCTCTTTCATGTGAAGTTGGAATTTTACCTAGAACACATGGTAGTGCTGTATTTAGTCGTGGAAGAACTCAAGTTATGTCAATTGTGACTTTAGGAACAGCAAGTGAAGAACAAGTTTTAGATGGGCTTGATAATGAGTTTGCCAAAAGATATATTCACCATTATAATTTTCCAGGTTATAGTGTGGGTGAGGCAAAAGCGGCACGTTCGCCAGGAAGAAGAGAAGTAGGACATGGCGCTTTGGCAGAAAGAGCACTTCTTCCAGTAATTCCAAGCAAAGAAGAATTTCCATATACGATTCGAGTGGTATCTGAAATTTTGAGTTCCAATGGTTCTACTTCGCAAGGAAGTATTTGCGGTTCTACATTGGCTTTGATGGATGCTGGTGTTCCGCTTAAAAAACCAGTAGCAGGAATTTCAACAGGTTTAATTACAGACGAGGAAAATCCAGAGAATTATGTTGTGATTACAGATATTCAAGGTATTGAAGATTTTTTCGGAGATATGGATTTTAAAGTTGGTGGAACCAAAGATGGAATTACAGCAATTCAGGTAGATATCAAAGTAGACGGTTTATCTTATGAAGTCATTGAAGAGGCATTTGCTAGAACGAAGAAAGCAAGAGCATATATTTTAGATGAAATTATGTTAAAACAAATTGAGAAACCACGTGAGCAGATTTCAAAATATGCCCCTAAAATTATTAATATGTCCATTCATCCAGATAAAATCAGAGATGTTATTGGAACTGGTGGAAAAGTTATCAATAAAATTATTGAGGAGACTGGTGTCAAAATTGATATTGAGGAAGATGGAAGTATTTTCATTTATTCTGAATCAAATGAAAAAGCAGAGCAGGCAAGATTGATAATTGATGAAATTACGAGAGAAATTGAAAAAGATGGAATTTATACAGGAAAAGTAATTAAAATTGCGACATTTGGTGCATTTATTGATTTAGGTGGAGGAAAAGAAGGATTACTTCATATTTCAAAAATTGCAAAAGAGAGAATTAATAAAGTAGAAGATGTTTTGCGAATTGGTGATGAAGTGACTGTTAAAGTAATTGATATTGATGACCAAGGTAGAATAAATTTGAGCAAAAAAGATTTGTACGAGTAAAATTTTAGAAAAATTATTTGGATAAAAATGTAATTTATTAAGCACATCAAGTGATGATGTGCTTTTTTTTAAAAAACAAAAATTTTCTAGAAATAAATTCAAAGAAACAGAATATAATAATAAAAAGTGTGAGAATTTGTTAGAAAAAATTGTAAAAAATACTTGAAATTTTTTTGAAATATTGTTATAATAAATTTGAAAAATATAATTTTGTAGAAAACTGTCAAAAAGGAGAAGTTATGAAATATTTATATATATTGCAACAGGCTTTGATTTGGATTATTACAATTTATTGGTTATATCAAATTGTAATAAGTTTTTGTTCCTTAATTAAATTGAAAGATAAAAAATTGATTGTAAATAAAAATCATAAATTTATGGCAATTATTCCAGCTCATAATGAGGAAGCGGTTGTGGCAAATTTAGTGGAAAGTTTGAAAGCACAAGACTATCCACAAGATTTATACGATATTTATGTGATTGCTGATAATTGCACAGATAATACAGCAAAGGTAGCTGAAAAAGCAGGTGCAATTGTACTGAAAAGATTTGATGAATTGAGAAAAACAAAAGGGTTTGCATTGAATTGGTTTTTGCAACAAAAAATCAAAGAAAATGCTGATTATGATGCTTTTTGTGTGTTTGATGCAGACAATATTGTGGATAAAAATTTCTTGAAAAGTATGAATAAAAAATTATGTCAAGGGGAAGAAGTAGTGCAAGGTTATCGTGATATAAAAAATCCGACAGATTCTTGGATTGCTTCAGGTTATGCAATTTTTTATTGGATGATGAATAAATTTTATCATTTAGCGAGATATAATTTAGGGTTATCACCATTGATTAATGGAACTGGTTTTATGGTAAAATTTGACATTGTCAAACCAAATGGCTGGAACACAGTTACTTTGACAGAAGATATTGAATTTTCTCTAATCAATATTGCAAATGGTAGAAAATTAGGTTGGGCAACAGATGCGATTGTTTATGATGAGCAACCAGTTCATTTTGCACAGAGTTGGTCACAACGTTCTCGTTGGACAGTTGGGCATTTACAATGTATGAAATATTACACCAAAGAGTTAGCTGGTGGTGTAAAAAAATATAAAACTTTAATGAATTTTGATGGTTTATTATATATGTTTGGTATCCCAATGATGATCTTGACATTTTTGTTGTTAGGCGTAAATACATTGATGTATATGGGAGCTGAAATGTCACTTTTTGATTTAATGATGAATTATGTGAGATATTTGGGAGCAACGTTTATTTTACCAATTGGAACAGCAGTAATTGTAATGGCTTTGGATAAAAGAGATATCAAATCAATGATAGTTGGACTTTTATGTTATCCATTGTTTTTAGGTTCATGGATTTTGATTAATATAAAATGTTTGATTAAACCAAATACAAAATGGGAGAAAATTGAACACGTAAGAGATGTAAAAATTAATGAAGTGGCGTAAAAATAAAAATCGAGCAGGAGTTTGCTCGATTTTATTGTAAAGGAGAAAATGAATGAACAAAAAAGTGGCAGTATTGATTTCAACTTACAATGGAGAAAAATATTTAAAAGAACAACTTGATTCAATTTTAAATCAAACTTATCAAAATATTGAAATTGTGATTCGAGACGATGGTTCAAAGGATGCTAGCTTAGAAATTATAAAAGAATATCAAAAAAAATATCACAATATTATTTTACAAGAAGGCGAGAATTTGGGATTTTTAAGAAGCTTTTTTAAGCTACTAGAATTTGAGAATGCGGATTATTTTGCTTTTTGTGACCAAGATGACATTTGGCTTGAAAATAAAGTTGAATTAGCAGTACAAGAGTTGGAAAAAGCTGATGAAGCGCAACCTAATATGGTTTTTGGAAATTCTGATTATTATGATAAAAGTATGAATTTTATTGGAAAAGGAGAAGAACATAAAACCTTTTCTTTCAAAAATTCATTATATGAATGTGTGGCACAAGGCATGACAATGACAATTAATAATGAAGCAAGAAAAATGATTTTGAACAATATTCCAGAAAAATGTTTATTTCACGATTGGTGGACATACATGGTTTGTAGTGGAATGGGAAATGTTTTTTACAATGATGAAACGGTTGTGAAATATCGTAGACTTCCGAAAAATGCAACAGCAGAAGGACAAGGCATTTTGAAAATATTGGCTTGGCGTATTCAAAAATTATTAGCAGGAGATGGCATGAAAAATATTCGTGCTCAGCAAATCGAATTTAAAGCGAGATTTTATGATAAAATGACAGAGGAAAATCGAAAAATATTAGATGTTTTTGTGCAAGAAAAATATCATTTTGGCAAAGCAATCAAAAAGGCATTTTATCCACATCAATTAAGAAGAAAAAGGATGGACGATTTTTTAATTAGGGTTTTATTTATAATAGGAGTTTTGTAAATGACAAACGAGAAAAAAATATTTTTGAAAAATTTTATATGGAATATTGTAGGGACTGGCTTAAATTCGTTTAATTCATTATTTTTCTTAATTATAGTAACACGTATCAATGGAATGAATGATGCAGGAATTTTCTCAATTGCATATTCCACAGCACTCATTTTGTATACAATTGGCTTGTATTCAGGAAGACTTTGCCAAGTAACAGATATTGAAAATAAAGTAACAGATAAAGATTACATAATCAATAGAATTTTTAGTTGTATGACTATGATAATAGCAGGAATTGTTTTTGTTTTTGTGAAACAATATGATTTTTACAAAACAGGAATTTTTCTGCTGCTTTGTGTGTATAAAGCAACAGAAGCCTTTGCTGAGATTTTATATGGTATCATGCAAAAAAAAGAGTTGCTTTATCAATCTGGAAAATCACTTACGATGAAGTCTCTTGGTGGTTTAGCCTTGTTTTTAGGAATGGATTTGCTAACACATAATTTAATTTTAGCAATTGCAAGTATTATTCTGTTAAACTTAATTGTGATTTTTATTTTTGATTTTCTATTGATTAGCAAAAAATTGATTGATTTTACGACAAAAGTAAATAGGCAAAATGTTTGGCATATTTTTAAATCAGAGTTTTTTGTATTTGCTAATTCTTTTGCAGGAATTTATGTTTTGAATGCACCGAAGTATGCAATTGACACGTATTTAACAGAAGATGTGCAAGCGATTTTTGGTTATATTATGATGCCAGCAACTGTGATTACGTTATTTACCCAATTTATATTTATGCCATATTTGAACAAACTAAAAGAATTGTATGAACAAAAAAATATGAAAGAGTTTAAGGGGATTGCTTTTAAAATTAAACTATCTATTGTTGCATTTGGTATTTTTGCAAGTCTTGCAGCATTTGTTATTGGACCAGAAGTGCTAAGCCTAATTTATGGGGAAGAATTAACGCCATATCGTATTCATTTAACAGTAATTATTGCAGCTTATATTTTGTATGGAATTTCGTATGTGAACTTAGTTTTATTAACAACAACACGAAATACATTTGTGCAATTTGTGGTGTATTTGCTGACTATGTTAGTTGCATTTATTGGCTCAAATTTACTAGTAAAAAATTTACAAATCAATGGAGCAACCATTTCGGTTGCTATAACATTAGGCATTCAATTTATTTTGTATACTATTGTGACAAAAATTATTTTTAAGAAAATTGAAAAGGAGAATGAAGTAACATGTTAAATTCAAATGAAATTTTTCCAATTGGAATTGGTACATTTAAACTAGATTTAGAAAACTCACAAAAAACATTACAAGCACTTTTACATTCTTTTGATAAAGGGCAAAATTTTATGAGTACTAGTTTGCTATACGATAATGGGAATGTAGTAGATTTTTTGCAAAAATTTTTTCAAGAAGTAAAAAAAGATGAAGTATTTTTAAGTTGTCATTTGGAGAAAAATGTAGAGAAAAAAGAGGATATTGAAAAACAATTAGACGAATATTTACAAAAAATGAAAATTGATTATATAGATAGTTTGCAAGTTCATTTGCCACATAGCATGAAAATGCCATTATTAGAAATTTATGAAGAAATGGATAAGTTAGTAAAAAAGGGAAAAGTGAGGTTTTTGTCTACAAGTAATACCACATTAGAGCAATTAAAAGAATTGCAACAAAATTTTAAATTGGTTAGTTTTGAAGGAGTTTATAATTTAGAATGCAAGTATTATGAAAATATTGGATTAATGGAATTTTGCCAACAAAATAATATTCAATTTGTGTGCTATCAAGCTTTGAGAAGAAATCATATTGCCAAAATGAATTATCCATTTTTAGCTGAAATAGCGAAAAAATATGATAAAACGCAAAATCAAATTTTGCTCAATTGGTTAGTGAAAGAAAAAGCTGTGAGCACTCTTATAAAAACAAATACGATACAAAATATAGATAGTAATTTGGAAGCATTAGATTTTGTAATGGAAAAAGAAGATTTGAAAATCTTGAATGATTTTCAGGACGAGAGATTTAATCAAATAGAGATTGACTGGAAAAACCAAGGTGGAGTTTCCATTGACCAATTAGCAAATCAATTTAAAATAGATTAATTTTTGGAAAGGAAGAAGAATATGAAAATTTTAGTGACAGGTGGTTTAGGATTTATCGGTTCTCATATTTGTGTAGAATTATTGGAAAACAATCATGAAGTTGTAGTTGTGGATAATTTGTATAATAGCAAACTTGAGGTTTCAGATAAAATCAAAGAAATTACGAACAAGCAAGTGAAAGTGTATATTGGAGATTGTGCAGATGAGGAATTAATGGATAAAATATTTACAGAAAATGCAATTGATAATGTGATTCATTGTGCTGGTTTAAAAGCAGTTGGCGAATCAGTTCAAAAGCCAGTTTGGTATTATCAAACCAATTTGGGAACCACTTTGAATTTATTAAAAATCATGCAAAAACATGATGTGAAAAAAATTTTGTTTAGTTCAACAGCAACTGTATATGGTGTTCCGAAGGCTGTACCAGTAGACGAAACATTTGAAGTTGGAAAAACAACCAACCCATATGCAACTTCAAAATACATGATTGAGCGTATTTTAGAAGATGTTTATGAAGCAGATAAAAATTGGAGTATTGGAATTTTGCGTTATTTTAATCCAGTAGGAGCGCATGAGAGCGGTTTGATAGGAGAAGAACCAAATGGAATTCCGAATAATTTAATGCCTTATATTTTGAAAGTTGCCAAAGGCGAATTGCCAATTTTGAATGTATTTGGCAATGATTATGATACACCAGATGGCACAGGTGTGAGAGACTATATTCATGTAGTAGATTTGGCGAAAGCACATTTGAAAGCAGCTCAAAAATTGCAACAAAGTGAAGGAATTGAACGTTATAACATTTGTACAGGTGTGGGTTATAGTGTTTTAGATATCATTCAAAATTTTGAGAAAGCAAATGGAATTAAAATTCCATACCAAATTGCGCCAAGAAGAGCAGGAGATGTAGCTTCTAGTTATTCAAGTCCAGCAAAAGCGGAAAAGGAGCTTGGTTGGAAAGCAGAAAAGAATATTGAAGATATGTGCAAAGATGCTTGGAGATTTGCTGCGCGATAAGAGTGCAATATAGATTTGTGAAGGAAATGTTTTGATGAAAGTTGCGGTTATTATTGTTGAATTTAATGATGCAGAAGAAACCATAAAATATGTGAAAAAAATTGAAACTTATAAAAATATACAGCGAATTGTTGTTGTAGATAATCTTTCTACAGACTTAAATGTAGTTAGTCGTCTTAAGGAAATTCAAAACGAAAAAGTAATTATTTTGCAAGCAGATAAAAATGGTGGATATAATTATGGAAATAATTATGGAATTCACTATTTGGAGCAAAAAGGTGAGAAGTATGACTATTTTATCATTTCTAATCCAGACGTTGAAGTCGAGGAAACAGCAATTCAAGAATGTTTGACTCTTTTGGAAAAAGATGAAACAGTTGGAATTGCGGCGCCCAGAATGTTGAGCGCTAACCGGAAAACCAATTCGTAGAAGTAGTTGGAAAACGAGAACTTTTGGTTTGGATGTAATTCATGCAACAAGATTTTTAGAGTTGCTGTTTTATTCCAAATTAAGAAGTGGCGAATATTTAGAAACAGAATATAGCCAAAAATATTTGCCAGTAGAAGCTATTTCAGGAGCATTTTTTATTGTAAAACGTGCTGTTTTACAGCAGATTGGTGGTTTCGATGAAAATGTATTTTTATTTTATGAAGAAGATATTTTGGCAAAAAGAATGCAAGAAATTGGGAAGAAGATTGTAAGTTGTAATGAAGTGAACTTCAAACATTATGAAAGTAAAATTATTGGGAAAACGCTTAGTTATTATAACAAAATGCAACAATTGTACAAAAGTAAAATGTATTATCATAAGACATATAATCGCATAGGTGGAGTGCAAATATTAATGTTTCAAATTTTGCATTTCTTCCGAAAAGTCGAATTATTATTTGAAATACCAATTCGTAAAATATTGAAAAAATAAAGTAGGAGGATGTGCTATGTATAAAAGGGTGCAAACAAGACCAATTTTTGTAGGAAATGTTCAAATTGGAGGGCAAAATAAAGTTGTTATTCAGTCAATGTGTAATACGAAAACAAAAGATGTAGAAGCAACAATTAAGCAAATATTAGAATTAGAGAAGACTGGCTGTGAAATTGTTAGAGTGGCTTGTTTGGATATAGAGGATGCAAAAGCAATTCGAGAAATTAAACCACAAATTCATATTCCGATTGTAGCAGATATTCATTTTGATTATCGAATTGCTTTAGAAGCAATTGAAAGTGGTATTGATAAAATTAGGATTAACCCAGGAAACATTGGAGATGAGGAAAAAACAAAGACAGTTGTAAAAGCTTGCCAAAAAAAGCATATTCCAATTCGAATTGGTGTAAATGCTGGTTCTTTAGAAAAAGATTTGCTTGAAAAATATGGGAAACCTTGCGCAGAAGCCATGGTGGAAAGTGCTAAAAAACATATTGAAATATTAGAAAAATTAGATTTTCAGGATATTGCACTTTCTTTAAAAGCATCTGATTTAGAGATGTGTCTTGAAGCATATGAGAAGGCAGCAGAAGTGTTTGAATATCCACTGCATTTAGGGATAACAGAAGCAGGAACAGCGTTTAGTGGAACGATTAAATCGAGTCTGGGATTAGGACTTTTGTTGAGAGAAGGAATTGGAGATACAATAAGAGTGTCACTTTCAGATAATCCAGTAGAGGAAATTTATGTATGCAAAGAAATATTGAAAAATTGCAATTTATTTTCCAAAAGTCCTAAATTAGTTTCCTGTCCAACTTGCGGAAGGACACAGTATGATTTAATTCCGATTGCAAAAGAAATGGAAAAGTTTTTAATGAATTTGGAAGCTGATATTACAGTAGCGATTATGGGATGTGCTGTCAATGGACCGGGTGAAGCAAGGCAAGCAGATATTGGTATTGCAGGTGGAAATGGAGAAGGTTTGTTATTTAAAAAAGGAGAAATTATCCGAAAAATACCAGAAAAAGATATGGTAGAAGAACTAAAAAAAGAAATTTTAAAAATGATAGAAAAAGTGTAAAATAAGAAAAATTGAAAAATACATTGACAAAAGAACGAATGTTTGATAAAATAGATGGCGATAAAAATAAAAGGGGGCAATTATGAACGACAAGATTATAATAAAAGGTGCCAAAGAACATAATTTAAAAAATATCAACATTCAAATTCCAAAAGATAAAATGGTCGTGATTACAGGACTCTCTGGTTCAGGAAAATCTTCTCTTGCTTTTGATACGATTTATGCAGAAGGACAACGAAGATATGTAGAAAGTTTATCTTCATATGCAAGGCAATTTTTAGGTATGATGGAGAAACCAAATGTGGAATCAATTGAAGGGCTTTCACCAGCGATTTCCATTGACCAAAAAACGACTTCTAAAAATCCACGTTCAACAGTTGGAACAGTTACTGAAATTTATGATTATATTCGTTTGCTGTATGCTAGAATTGGTGTGCCATATTGTCCGAATTGTGGAAAAAAAATTGAAAAGCAAACACTTGATCAAATTGTGGATAATGTATTAGAGCATGAAGAGGGAACGAAAATTCAAATTTTATCTCCCATTATTCGAGCTAAAAAAGGAGAATATGTGAAACTTCTAGAAAGCATGCAAAAAGAAGGATTTGTGCGTGTTCGAATTGATGGTGAAATGTTTGAATTAACAGATGATATTGAAATGGACCGCAATAAGAAACATAACATTGATATTGTGGTTGACCGATTGGTTGTTAAAGAAGATATACGAAATCGTTTAGCCGAATCGATTGAAACAGCAATGCGTCATAGTGATAATTTGGTAAAAGTAGATTTTGTAGGAAAGAAAGAAAAGTTATATAGTGGTAATTATGCTTGTCCAGATTGTGGAATTAGTTTTGAAGAATTGACACCACGTATGTTTTCTTTCAATAATCCTATGGGAGCATGCCCAGAATGTACAGGAATTGGTTATTTGATGAGAATGGATGAGGATTTAATCATTCCAGACAAAAATAAAACCTTGTATGATGGTGTCAGAGCGTTTGGTTCAAGTAATATGAAACGTGGGGATACTATGGCTAAAATGTATTTTGAGAGTATTGCAAAACATTATGGTGTAGACATTAAAAAGCCAATTAAAAAATTGCCACGTGATTTTTTAGAGAAAATTTTATATGGAACAGGTGATGAAGAAATTGATTTTGAGTATACTTCTACAGCTGGGACAAGAAAGTTTACAAGTGCTTTTGAAGGGGTTTTGCCAACTTTAGATAGACGTTATCGAGAAACAAAATCAGATGGTATGCGTCACTTTTATGAGATGTACATGAGTGAAAGTCCCTGTCGTTGTTGCAATGGTGCAAGGTTAAAAAAAGAAGTTTTGTCTGTCAAAGTGGGAGACAAAAATATTAATGAATTGACTGATATGCCAATTCATAAAGTGAAGGATTATTTGAGTAGTCTTGCGCTAACGCCAAAGGAAAAAATGATAGCAGAATTGATTTTTAGAGAATTGACAGCCAGATTGCAATTTTTAATTGATGTTGGTTTGGAGTATTTAACTTTATCCAGAAGTAGTGGAACTTTGTCTGGTGGAGAAGCCCAACGTATTCGTTTGGCAACACAAATTGGTTCAGGACTTTCGGGTGTTTTATATATTTTAGATGAACCAAGTATTGGTCTACATCAAAGGGATAACGATAAATTATTAGAAACTTTAAAAAAATTGCGTGATTTGGGAAATACGTTAATTGTAGTGGAGCATGATGAAGATACCATGTATGCGGCAGACCAAATTGTTGATATTGGACCTGGTGCAGGTGTACATGGTGGAAATGTTGTTGCACAGCGGTACAGCAGAAGAAATAAAGCTAATTTCAGAATCTGTGACAGGGCAATATTTGAGTGGAAGAAAGAAAATTAGTGTGCCAAAAACAAGAAGGAAAGCAAGTCCAGGAAAATTTTTAGAAATTGTTGGAGCGACTGAACATAATTTAAAAAATGTCAATGTAAAAATTCCACTTGGTGTATTTAATTGTATAACTGGTGTTTCAGGTTCTGGGAAATCAACCTTGGTCAATGGAATATTGTACAAATATTTGGCTAAAGAAATTAACAAATCCAATGAAAAATCAGGAAAATGTGAAAAAATAAATGGTGTTTCAAATATTGACAAAATTATCAATATTGACCAGTCTCCTATTGGAAGAACACCACGTTCTAATCCAGCGACTTACACAGGAGTTTTTGATATTATTCGTGATATTTTTGCAGGTACTAATGAAGCAAAAATGCGTGGCTATCAAAAAGGAAGATTTAGTTTTAATGTAGCTGGTGGACGTTGTGAGGCATGTCAAGGAGATGGTGTTGTTCGTATAGGAATGAATTTTTTACCAGATATTTATGTGCCTTGTGAAGTTTGTAATGGAACACGTTATAATCGTGAAACATTGGAAGTCAAGTATAAAGGGAAAAGCATTTCTGATGTGCTTGATATGACAGTGGAAGAGGCTTTGGAGTTTTTTAACAATATTCCACGTATACGAGATAAAGTGCAAACTTTGCATGATGTAGGGCTTGGCTATATTAAACTTGGACAGCCTTCCACAACACTTTCAGGTGGAGAAGCACAACGTGTTAAATTGGCGACAGAATTGTCGAAAAGAGCAACTGGAAAAACGTTATACATTCTAGACGAACCTACAACTGGACTTCATATTGATGATGTTCACAGATTAGTTGATATTTTGCAAAGACTTGTAGAGCATGGGAATACGATTGTTGTTATTGAACATAATTTAGATTTGATAAAAACAGCAGACCATATTATTGATTTGGGACCAGAAGGTGGCGATAATGGTGGTGAAGTAATTGCGATTGGGACACCAGAACAAATTGTCAAAAATGATAGGTCATATACAGGAAAATTTTTGAAGAAATATTTAGAATAACAAATCAAAGAAAAATAAAAAAGTTAGTAAATGAAAATATTTACTAGCTTTTTCAATTTAAATAGAGAAAAGAGAAGTGAATATTTAAGTT
>CATLEX010000031.1 GCA_949927455.1 uncultured Clostridia bacterium | reverse complement strand
AGAAAATTTAGAAAAAGGGTATTAATTTTTTGTTTTATGTTTGTTTTGGTCAATGTAATATTATTTTTTGGACAAAAGAAATGTTTGAAATATGAAGTTGAAGCTAAAATTGCAAAGCCTATTATTATTCTTGAAAAAGATAAAACTTTGAAAACAAAAATTAATCAGCTCTCTTTTCCAATGGAATATTACTTTTGGATTCATAATTATGAAGAAGAGGAAATTAATGAAATAGAATTTGAGTATAGTATAGAATTAGAAAATTCAGTTACAAATTTTCCGATTAGTTATGTTTTAATAGATTGTGATACGAATAAGGAAGTCGATTTTAAAAATGGAAAAAGTGAGAATTTGAAAATAAAAAAAGATGTCAAAGAAAGTCGAAAATTTAAGTTAGTTTTTAGGTGGCAAGAATTAAATGTCGAGTTAGCAGAAGAATTGCAGATAAAATTAAAGATAAATGTTTTACAAAATAAGGAGGGAACTTGTGAAATTTAAAAAGATTGTTTTCATTTTTATGATAAATTTCATTGTGATTTCGGATATTTGTTATGGAAAATATGTTTATTATTGGGAAGAAACAATTGTAGAATTTATAAGAGATAGTAGTTTGCCAATTTGCCATGTTTCCTATTCAGAAAGTGAAGTAACAAATCAAAATGTAGTGGTAACAATTGAAGTCAATAAAGAAATTGAGCCAGTTAGTGGATTTTTATTATCAGAAGATAAAAAGATTTTGACAAAAGAAGTTTGTAAAAATGAATGTAAAGAAATAAAAATTCGAGATTTGTCTGGAAATTACGTAGAAGTTGAATATAATGTCAATAATATTGATAAAGAACCACCACAAATTATTGGAGTAGAAAATGGAGCAATTTGTAATGCGCCAGTTACATTAAATTTTTTGGATAATCAAGAAATAGAAAGTATTAAAATTGATCAATATAGCTATGACTTATCAATTATAGGGTGTCGAGATTTAGAAAATACTTCAAATCTTACAGTATATATTGATGAACATCCATTAGGAAGCAGGAAATATCGTTATTATGTTAATGAGAAATTGTATAGTACAGTACCTGATCTAAACTATACATTTATAAATTTAAAAGAAAATGCACAAATAAAAGTAGAAGCATTAGATGAATTAGGGAATGTGTTAGATGAAGTAGTACTAGAAAAAATAGTAAATTATTATGAAGAAAAGGAAGTTGAAGGGGTAGAAAATGAATTGACGCAAAGTGGAGATTATCAAGTAATGGCAACTGATACAGCAGGAAATATGACAGTATATTATATAAAAATCAAATAAATTTGAGAAAATCTATTGAAAATTTATATAAACTGGTATAAAATGACAATAGTTGTAAAAACTAAAATTTAAGGAAAGGCTGAAAAAGCCTAGGAAGAGGAGGATTTTATTATGTCAGTGAAAGTGGCGATAAACGGATTTGGACGTATTGGACGTCTTGCATTTAGACAAATGTTTGGAACAGAAGGGTATGAAATTGTTGCGATTAATGATTTAACAAGCCCAAGTATGCTTGCTCATTTATTAAAATATGATTCTGCACAAAAAAGATATGAAAAGGCAGATACAGTAGTGGCAGGAGAAGATTCTATCACAGTAGATGGAAAAACGATAAAAATTTATGCAGAAAAAGAGGCTAGCAATTTACCTTGGGGAGAAATCGGTGTTGATGTTGTTTTAGAATGTACTGGTTTTTATACCACTAAAGAAAAAGCATCTGCCCATCTTGCAGCAGGAGCCAAAAAAGTAGTGATTTCTGCACCAGCAGGAAATGATTTGCCAACTGTTGTATTTGGTGTTAATGAAAATGTTTTGACACCAGAAGATAAAATTATTTCAGCAGCTTCTTGTACAACAAACTGTTTAGCACCTATGGCAAAAGCTTTAAATGATTATGCTCCAATTCAATCAGGAATTATGACAACTGTTCATGCTTATACAGGAGATCAAATGGTACTTGATGGACCTCATAGAAAAGCAGATTTAAGAAGAGCAAGAGCAGCAGCAGTCAACATCGTTCCAAATTCAACAGGTGCTGCAAAAGCCATTGGATTAGTTATTCCAGAATTAAATGGGAAATTAATTGGTTCAGCACAAAGAGTTCCAGTACCAACAGGTTCTACAACAATTTTGATTGCGGTTGTAAAAGGAAATGATATAACAGTTGATTCAATTAATAGTGCTATGAAAGCACAAGAAAGTGCTTCATTTGGTTATACAGAAGAACCATTAGTTTCTTCAGATATTATTGGTATTACAAACGGTTCGTTATTTGATGCAACACAGACAATGGTAACAAAAGTTGCAGACGGATTATATGAAGTTCAAGTGGTAGCTTGGTATGATAATGAGAATTCATATACAAGTCAAATGGTTAGAACAATAAAATATTTTGCTGAATTAAATTAGATTGAAATATAATTGCAATTTGGTGGTGTTAGAATTTATTGAAAATGCGCTTATATACCAACGTGTATGCCCATGTCTTTTCAATAAATTCTACTTTGCCAAATGTACAATTCTTTTCTAATTAGGTTTATGTGAATAGATTTTAAAGCGGAGGGAAATATGAACAAAAAAACAGTAAAAGATATAGATATTAAAAATAAAAAAGTTTTGGTTAGATGTGATTTTAATGTACCTTATGACGAAAACAGAAAAATTACAGATAACCGAAGAATTGTGGCTGCATTGCCAACGATTGAGTATCTAATAGAAAATCATTGCAGAGTTATTTTGTGTTCTCATTTGGGACGTCCAAAAGGAGAAGTAAAACCAGAATTTTCTTTAGATATTGTGGCAGAAGAACTTTCTAAATTATTAGGTAAAGAAGTAAAAATTGCAAAAGATGTTGTTGGAGAAGATGCACAAAAATTGGCAAACGATTTAAAAGAAGGAGAAGTTATGCTTCTTGAAAATGTTCGATATGAAGCTGGTGAAGAAAAAAATGATGAAGCATTGTCTAAGAAATTTGCCTCTTTAGCAGAAGTTTTTGTTAATGATGCTTTTGGGACAGCTCACAGAGCACATAGTTCAACAACAGGGGTAGCAAACTTTTTGCCAGCAGTTTCAGGATTTTTAATTGAAAAAGAATTAAACTTTTTGGGAACTGCATTAGAAAATCCAGAAAGACCATTTGTAGCTATTTTAGGTGGAAAAAAAGTTTCTGATAAAATTGGTGTTATCAATAGTTTACTTGAAAAAGTAGATACTTTAATGATTGGTGGTGCCATGGCATATACTTTCTTTAAATCAATGGGGTATAGTGTTGGAAATTCAATTTGTGAGGAAGATAAATTAGATTTGGCACAAGAATTAATGGAAAAAGCCAAAGCAAAAGGTGTAAAATTCATGTTACCAGTTGACACAAAGGTTGGTAAAGAATTTGCGGCAGATACAGAGAGCAAAGACGTAAAATATACGGAAATCCCAGATGGTTGGGAAGGGTTTGATATTGGTCCAGAAACCATTAAAATGTATAGTGACGAATTGAAAAATGCCAAAACGGTTATATGGAATGGTCCTTTGGGCTTGTTTGAATTTGATCAATTTGCTGTTGGAACCAATGAAATTGCTAAGACATTAGCAAACGTAGATGCTGTTAAAATTATTGGTGGTGGTGATTCAGCAGCTGCTGTTGAAAAAGCAGGATTAGCTGAGAAATTTACGCATATTTCAACAGGTGGAGGAGCAAGCTTAGAATTTTTGGAAGGTAAGAAATTGCCAGGAATTGAAGCTTTGCAGAATTAAGTTAGCTTTTCGAGCAAAGGAGTTAGAGGATAACCTAGTTAAAATTTCGGACTTAAAAAGAAAAGTGGTTTTAGATGAACGAAAAAGAGATTGAAAAGAAATTTTTGATAAAAAGTTTGCCAGGAGATTTAAAACAGTATCAGAAAATTCATGTTGTACAAGGCTATTTAAATGCTTCTGGTAGACCTTCTTTGCGTGTTAGAAAATATGGTAATGAATACATATTATCATATAAATTTAAAGAGAAAACGCAAAAAGAAACAGCCAATGTGGCAAGAGAAGTAGAACTTCCTTTAGTAGAGGAATCGTTTGAGCATTTAATGGAAAAAATTGATGGGCGAGTTGTTGAAAAAAATCGCTATTTAATTCCGCTTCAAGAGGGTTTAGTGGCTGAATTAGATGTTTTTGAAGGCTATTTAGATGGACTAAAATTTGTTGAAGTTGAGTTTAAATCTGAGGAAGATGCAGCAAATTTTAATCCACCAGAATGGTTTGGAAGGGATGTTACTTTTGATGTTCATTTTAAAAATGGCTATTTAGCGAAGATTTCGGATGTAACAGAAATTTTGAATCTTATAAAATAAAAGGAGGAAATGTGTATGCGTAGGAAAGTAATTGCAGGAAATTGGAAAATGAATATGCTTCCAAATGAGGCCATTGCATATATAGAGGAATTTGAAAAATTAGTAAAGGACACAAAAAATGAAGTGATTTTGTGTGTGCCTTATACAGATTTGTTTTATTGTTTAAATTATGCACAAGACACGAATATTAAAATAGGTAGCCAAAATATGCACTGGGAAGAAAGTGGAGCCTATACAGGAGAAGTGTCAGGTAAAATGCTAAAATCAATTGGTGTAGAATATGTCATTATTGGACATTCTGAGAGAAGACAATATTTTGCAGAGACTGATAAGACAGTAAACAAAAAAGTGAAAGCAGCTTTTGCAAATGAGCTAAAACCAATTGTATGTGTTGGTGAAACATTGGAGGAAAGAGAAGCAGGAAAAACAGCAGAAATAATAACTCGTCAAACTAAATTGGCATTAGAAGGTTTAAATGGCAATCAAGTAAAAAATACGATTATTGCTTATGAGCCAATTTGGGCAATTGGTACAGGAAAAACTGCAACTTCTGAAGATGCTAATAGCAGTATCAAAGAAATTCGTAAAGAAGTAGAAAAAAATTATGGAAAAGAAGTGGCAGACGAAATTATAATTCAATATGGTGGAAGTGTGAAGTCTTCTAACGCAAAAGAACTATTTACTACATCAGATATTGATGGTGGCTTAGTGGGAGGCGCAAGTTTAAAGCCAGATGAATTCGCAAAAATTGTCAATTTTGAATAAGATAGAATAAAAAGAATAGGAGTTAAAAAATGGACAAAAAATTAACAATGCTAATGATATTAGATGGTTTTGGAATGAATGAAAAAGAAGAAGGAAATGCAGTTAAGATGGCTAGTATTCCAAACTTAAATAGAATATTAACAGAAAATCCAAATACAGTAATTCATACAAGTGGCACAGATGTAGGTTTACCAGAAGGACAAATGGGAAATTCTGAAGTTGGTCATACCAATATTGGTGCAGGAAGAATTATTTATCAAGATTTGGCCAAAATTACAAAATCAATTGAAGATGGTGACTTTTTTAGTAAACCAGAATTTGTAGCAGCAATTGAAAATTGTAAAAAACATCATTCTAAACTACATATTATGGGACTATTATCAGATGGTGGTGTACACAGTCATAATCGTCATTTATATGGTTTGCTTGAAATGGCAAAAAGAAAAGACTTTGAAGATGTTTTTGTACATTGCTTTTTAGATGGAAGAGATACGCCACCAGCTTCAGCTGAGGGATATGTTTCTGAATTAGAAAGCAAAATGAAAGAAAAAGGAATTGGCCAAATTGCAAGCATTGCAGGAAGATTTTATGCAATGGATCGTGATAAGCGTTGGGAAAGAGTTGAAAAAGCATATGATGCAGTTGTTAGAGGAGAAGGCGAAAAAGCGCTTTCTGCAACAAGTGCGATTGAAGAATCTTATCAAAAAGAAGTATTTGACGAATTTATTGTGCCAACTGTTATTACAAACATAAATGGTGAGCCAATTGCAAAAATTGAAGAAAACGATTCTGTTATTTTCTTTAATTTCAGACCAGACCGTGCGAGAGAATTAACAAGAAGTATTGTTGATAATAGTTTTGATGGTTTTGAAACAGAAAAGATACATCCATTTTTTGTTTGTATGACGCCATATGATGAGACAATGCCAAATGTTGAAATTGCTTTTCGAAAAGACGAAATTAGGAATACATTTGGAGAATATATTAGTAAACTTGGAAAGACACAACTACGCATTGCGGAAACAGAAAAATATGCACATGTTACCTTTTTCTTTAATGGCGGAGAGGAAAAGCAATATGAAGGTGAAGATCGAATTTTGGTACCATCTCCAAAAGTGGAAACGTATGATATGAAACCTGAAATGAGTGCTTTAGAAGTAACAGAAAAAGTGATAGATGCAATTTATTCTCAAAAATATGATGTCATTATCTTAAATTTTGCAAATCCAGATATGGTAGGACATACAGGCAATGTTGAAGCAGCAATGAAAGCATTAGAAACATTAGATGGATGTGTTAATCAAGTAGTAGAAGCGGTAGAGAGTGTAGAAGGCTGTTTATTTATTACTGCTGATCATGGAAATGCAGAACAAATGGTTGATTACAAAACGGGAGAACCTCATACTGCTCATACGACAAATCCTGTGCCACTAACTGCTGTTGGAATTGGAAATAAAAAGTTGAAAGAAGGAAGATTGGCAGATTTAGCACCCACAATGTTAGATGTTATGGGCTTAGAAAAACCAGAAGAAATGACAGGTGAGAGCTTAATTGAGGCAAACTAGCACGTAGGAGAAATTTATGACAGGTTTATCAGAGGAAAAAGAAATTTATTCACAAATACAAAAAAAGTTATTTTATATTATACCTGAAAAATGGGAAAGTATTTATTTATATGCTTCTATCGTAGAAGAACCACATAAAAGACCGACAGGAGAAATGTATTTTTATTATTTTCCCAAAGGAATTATTAAGAAAAAGGCAGTTAATCGGTTATGAAATTCCAGCTGCTTTTAATATTGATGAGGATGTGTATTCTAGACTTGTTACGGATTTGTATAATGAAATAAAATCTTTAAGGCAAGTATGGTTTCATAAAAATCATAAAAAATGGACAAATTTGACAATTTCAGTTGAAAATTACCAATTTAAAATAGAGTATGATTATCAAAATTTAAAGTTATCACAATTTAATTCTTATGAGAGGCACGTAATTTGGCGATATTTATATTTAAAATTAGATTTACACTTGTTTTCTAAAAAAGAGCAACAAGTAATTAAAAAGTATGTAGAATTTGTAGCCAATAACCAGCAACCAAAAAGGGATTTGTACATGGAAGGAATTTATAAACAGCCAGTCAAAAATATTGTAGATTATGAAAAAACATTGTCTGTTGATGAGGCATTGGCAAGGGCTGAGAAAATGCAGGAACTTCCGAAAGAGAAAAAACATCATTTTTTAAAGAAAAATCCTGTTATTGAAGATATTATTGAAATGGATGATGAGGAGGAATTGGTTAACAATCAAATTTTAAATTGGAAGAAAAAGTAGGTAAAATGATGGAAAAACGACCAATTTTAATTGTGACTTCAATGAAAGTAGAAGCAGAATTTTTGTTGCAAAAGTTAAAAAACAAAGTTTGTGAAAAAGTAGGAAAATATAGTTTTTATGAAGGAACCATTGAAAACTATCCAGTGGTTGTTTGTCATTGTCATATTCATAGTGTAAATAGCGCAGTTGCGACCTATGTTGGAATTGAAAAATATTTTCCAATTGCAATCATTAGTCAAGGAACAGCAGGTGCCCATGGAAAAAATATTCATATAGGAGATATTGTTATTGGTGAAAAATGTGTGAATATTGTTTGTTCTAGAACACCACGCAAAAAAGAGGGTGAAGGAAGTAATAGCTTAGAATGGGATTTAGTAAATTTTATTGAAGGGGAAGATAACAGGTTAATTTATCAATATGGAGATAACCATTTAATAGAACTTGCTAAAAAAGTAAATTATACAGATGGTAAAATTCATTTTGGTACAATTGGAAGTGGAGATATTTGGAATCAAGAAACAGATAAAATTTTGTGGCTAAATGAGAAATATGGAACACTTTGTGAAGAAATGGAAGGAATTGCAGTATATAGCATTGCAAATGATTTTGAGATTCCTGTGTTAGGAATTCGAGTGATTTCTAATAATGAGATTTTAGAGGAACCTTATGATAGAAATACTGCTTTAAAATCGCAAGAATTTACTTATAAATTGATTTTGGAAATAGTAAAAGAAGAATAGGAACTTTTTTAGGAAAAGTATTATAATGAATGAAGAAATAAATGTAAAAAAACAATTGAGAATATCGTTACTAATTGCTTTTGAAAGTTTGATAAATATTCTTATGACTTTGGTTGATACTTTAGTGATATCTACTATTCGGAACCACGGAATTAGCAGCACTTGGTGCAATGGGTGTAATCATTAATATCATGCAAATGAGTATACAAACAATTAATGTTTCGAATAATAATTTAGTTGCAAAAGCAATTGGAGAAAAAGATAATAATAGAGTAAAATTAATGACAGGAAATGCTATTATTATGACCATATTGGTTTCAATGATAACAATTTTGATTGTAGTTATGATAGAACCAGTATTGCCAACTTTGTTTAAAGTAGATAGTATTTGTATTATTTATTTAAACTTGAGATTAATAGGATTTATTCAAAGTTCTATTGTTACAGTTTTATCTGGATATCAAAGAACAATAGGTAAGCAAAAGGATATTTTAAATCTAAGGGTTTTGGCAGTCATTTTAAATTTAATTTTGGATTTAGTAGTTGTGCAATTGGATTATGGAATTAAAGGAGTAGCAAGTGTTACGGTGTTAATTGATACAGTTCTTGCAATATATTTATTAATGAAGTCAAACAATTACATAAAATATCAATTTATAAAAAGTTATTTTTTAGAAATAGTTACATTATTTAAATGGAATTTTGTTGAAAGAATTGCGTCAAGAGTTGACCATTTTATATTTAATTTAATAGTTGCAAGAATGGGAAACTTAGAATATGCAGTACATGTTATATTAATACAAATAGCAGATATGTATCAAGCATTTATCCAAGGCTTTGGAGATGGAATAACGATTAGTGTAGGAATTGCTTCTGGTAAGAATAAAAAAGAAAGTATGGTAAATGTAAAAAAAGTAGCTAAAAAATTAATACAAATAGGTGAACTGATTTTTCCTATTATAGTATTTATCATAGCAATTATTGTAATGAGAATTTCATTACGTGAAAGAATTTTGCAAAATATTTTTTATAAAGTATTACCATTATTAATTTTAGAAGCTTATATAACAATGAGCGCAACATTTTATTTCTCAATATTAAGAGGCATGAGAGATTTTAAATTTCTTGCTAAAAGAAATCTAATAAGTTCTTTGATAAAAATTGTTGTAGCTATTATTTTGGCATATACACCTTTAGGAATTCTAGGAGTATGGATTGCTTATTTATTTTATGCTATTGTACAAAAATATTTATCCAAAAATCGATATTATGAATTTTTTGACGAATTAAAAAAGCAAGAGAATTGCACATAAGAAACTTTTTTATGTGTATTCTCTTTTTTTATAGGAAAAACTTAAAGTTTAAGTCAAATTAATTCTTAGACGTTCACCAGCATAAATCAAATTCGGATTGCTAATGTGATTTAATTGTATAATAGATCGAATTGGAACCCCATATTTTTGTGCAATAGAACTTAGTGTATCACCATATTGAATAGTATAAACAATATGATTTGTTTCATATTTGTCACTTGTGATGACAGAAATATCATGTGTTGTATCAATTTTTAAAACTTCTCCAACATAAATTAAATTTGGATTTGTGATGTTATTTAAACCAGCAATTTCACGAACAGTTGTGCCGATAGTTTTGTGCAATCTGACTTAAAGTATTACCAGGTGCAACAGTATAAGTACTAATTTGATTTTTTGTGTTTTCAGGAGTAGAAACTGTCTCTGTCGCTCCTAAAAAGATTGCTTCTGTAAAAGTATCTAAATCAGTATAGCCACTAATTCCAGAAATGGTCCCTGTTTCACTAAATTGGAAACCTTCATATTGTTTCCAATTTCCTGTATTAGGCTCATTAACACCATATTCTGCTACCCAAAGTGGATAAGCATTTGCTAAATTGGGATCAAATGTATTACTTGCATTAGAAGCATCACTATAAATAATCATTTCTTTTCCTGTTAAAGCTTGCACTTTTTGCAAAAAGGCAAGAGAAATTGCATTAATTTCTTGGACACTTAAGTTGCCAAAAACTTCAAAATCCATAGCTAGTTTGCAATCTGGAGATGTTCCAGAAATGACAGATGAGAAATATTCAGCTTGTTGCTGCGCTTCTTCCACACTTCTTGCTGTTAAAAAATGGTAGAGCCCAACTTTTAAGCCATTTGCTTTGGCATTTTCATAGTTGGTTCTAAAATAGGCGTCAACAATGGAATTTCCTTGGCTTGCTTTAATGTAAACAACCTCAATGCCAGCATTTTTGACTTGTGCATAATCAATATACCCTTGCCAATCACTTACATCAATTCCGTGAATAATTTGTTGCAAAACAAGAGATTGGTAAGAATAATAATGTAAAGAAAATAGAAAGTAGTTTTAACTTTCTGTTAAAATAAAAATATTTTTTCATAAAACCTCCTTTATAAAATAGAATATGAAAAATAGAAAAAATCGTGAAAAAAGAATATATAGACAAATTATGGAAAGTATGTTATAATAAAATATATAAAAAGTGGGAAGGAGGACCAGCATATGAAGAAGGAAATTCTTTATCGTCTTGCTGGTGGCTATGGAAGAGTTGTCCGGTATTCCAAATTGTTTGCTTTTCGTAATTTAAAAGTAGATGCTGGAATGTTGATATTGGATCCACTTGCTACTGTGGGACGGCATGCACATAAAGAAAGACGACATTGCGAAATTTATGTAACTTTTTCACGAAATATTGTAGTGAATAAGTTACATACGTTAATTTCAGTATGTCATGAGGCAGAGCATGAAGCAGAGAATCTTTCTTGCCAGAAACATGGCGTGATTGTTTTTGTCAAATTATGGTGGTAAGAAAAAGGCGTGGTATTACGGAAGTGATGTCACGCTTTTTGTATATCTTTTATTTTTCTGGTAATAATAACCAAAAGAAAATAGGAGGTTAAATATGAAAGATTGTTTAAAGATTGTTAGCGTGAAGGCTTTGGAAGTTTTGGATTCAAGAGGAAATCCGACTGTGCAAGTAGAAGTTGTAACAGAAGGTGGATTTTGCGGAAAAGCAATAGTTCCTTCTGGAGCATCCACAGGAACCTTTGAAGCATTAGAATTACGTGATGGTGATGAGAAACGTTTTGCTGGAAAAGGAGTTTTAAATGCAGTTGATAATGTCAACAAAAAAATTGCGAAAAAAATCGAAGAAATGAATGTTTATGACCAAATTCGCATTGATGAAGAATTAATTAATTTAGCAGGTGAAAATAAAACAAAATTGGGAGCTAATGCAACACTTGGTGTTTCAATGGCTGTGTGTAAAGCAGCAGCAGAATCTTTGGGTTTAAGCTTGTATAATTATATTGGTGGTATTAACGCAAAAATGATGCCAATTCCGATGATGAATATTTTAAATGGTGGAAAGCATGCAGAAAATAATGTTAATATTCAGGAATTTATGATTATGCCAACTGGCGCAAGTAATGTAAAACAAGCTATACAAATGGGAGCAGAAGTGTATCATGCTCTAAAGAAAATCTTGAAAGTCAATGGTTATGGAACAGGAGTTGGAGATGAAGGCGGTTTTGCGCCTGATTTACAAAATGAAGAAGAAGCCTTCAAATATATTTTGGAGGCGATTAGACATGCAGGTTATGAGCCAGGAAAAGATGTTAATTTGGCACTTGATGTAGCAGCAACAGAAATGTTTGATGCAGCTAAAAAAGAGGAAAAAAATGGTTATACATTTTGGAAAACAGGAGAATTTAAAACAGTTGATGAAATGATAGAATATTTAAAAGGTTTAGTAGAAAAATATCCGATTATTTCGATTGAAGATGGTTTAGCGGAAGAAGATTGGGAAGGTTGGAAAAAATTAGGTGATGAATTAAAAGATAAAATTATGCTTGTAGGTGACGATATTTTTGTAACAAATCGAACACGTTTTGAAAAAGGAATTAAAAAAGGTGTTGCTAATACAATTTTGATTAAACCAAATCAAATTGGAACTGTGACAGAAACATTAGATTGTATTGAAATGGCAAAACAAAATGGATATAAAGTCGTGATTTCGCATCGTTCAGGAGAAACAGAAGATACGTTTATTAGTGATTTGGCTGTTGCGGTCAATGGTGGTTATATCAAAGCTGGTGCGCCATGTAGAACGGACCGTGTGGCAAAATATAATCGTTTAATTCAGATTGAAAGTGAAATTTAGAAGAAAAAGTAGCTATTTTGGCTACTTTTTTGTAGTTATTTAGAATTATATATTTTGCCCAAAAATCTTGCAAAAAAATTTTTATTTTCGGTTGTGCTTCTAGAATATATCTGATATAATACGTTAAGAGGTAAAAAATGGAAATAAAGTATGAAGCATTAGAAAAAGACTTAAATTCTGGTGATTTGAAACCATTATATTTGCTATATGGGGAAGAAAATTATTTAATAGATTTGATGTTAAAAAAAATGAAAAAGAAGTTTGGTGAGCTAGTACAAGGCATAAATTTTATTGTGATAGACGAAAATAACTGTAATGAACTTGTTTCTAATATGGAAATTCCAGCGTTTGGCTATGATAAAAAATTGATTTTTGTAAAAAATTCTGGCTTATTCAAAAAAGATGGGCGTAAAAAAGAGCCTACGTATCTTCAAAAAATAGTGAGTGAATATATACTAGAAAATTTAACTAATGTGCGAGAAACGCTTGTTTTGGTTTTTGTAGAAAATACAGTTGATAAAAATATCGTTTATGATGTGATTTGTAAAGAGGGAATTGTTTGCGAAATAGCGGAATTGAAAGTTCCACAGTTAGTAGCAAAATTAAAACAAGTTTGTGACTTATATCAAGTAAAAGTAGAAAATCAGGTTTTACAGTATTTGATTGAAATTTCTGGAACGAATTTGCAAATTTTGATGAATGAAATTAGAAAATTGATTGAATATACAGGCGAAGGCGGACAAATCACGCAAGATAGCGTAGATTGTTTGGCAATTAAGCAAATGGAAAGTGTCATTTTTGAATTAACTGATAATTTAGGTAATAAAAAAATTGATAAAGCCATAGAGGTTTTGGAAAATTTAATTTATCAAAAAGAGCCTCTTCAAAAAATTTTGATTACACTTTACAATCATTTTAAAAAACTATTTTTATGTAGCATTGCTTTAAATTTAAATAAAGATGTTACAAAGGTACTTAATTTAAAACCAAATCAGACATTTTTAGTAAGCAAATATAAAAAACAAGTTTCTTATTTTAAGCAAGAAGATTTGAGAAGGATTTTAAAAGAATTTGTGGAAATTGATTATAAATCTAAAAATGGTTTGGTAGATTTGAATGTTGCTTTAAAGAGTGTTTTGTGCACCTATTGTTCATAGAGTTTTGGTACAAAGGAGAGAAAAATGGAAGATAAAAAGAAAGTCTTTGTTGCAGTCATTGCAATTGTTATTATGCTGATATTGATAGGAACAATTGTTAGAAGAGCATTGCAAGTAAAGGAAGAAAATGAGAGTTTTGAAGTCATTGAAGAGACAGATCGAGATACATTGGTTGGTAAACAAGCTGAAAAAGTGACAGGTTATCATTTGGTGACATATGCACAAGCTTCTAATGAACATAGCTTTATCAAAAATTTAGAGGTAGAAGTGGCAAGTGAAGGACCTGTGAAATTTGTGATTGGTTCTATCAATGAAAATTCCAGAATAGAAGAACGAATGACATTTGAGCTAAATTGTAAACAAGGGAAGAATACATTTGATTTGTTAAACAATAGATATATGCTGAAAAAAGGCGAATATTTATTTATGGATGTCAATGGACAAGATACACTTTATAAAGAAGAGGGTATTTATGCAAAATCGTTGGTACAAAGTGAAAGTAATCGAGTTTTGGGAGAAATACCAGTAAAGGAAAGTGATTATCTTTTGCCATTTTCTTATACATTGGAAAAGGCAGATGAATATCGCTGTTTAGTTATTGGCAATGAAATTACAACAAATGCAAATGCGCAAGGCTTGAATGCAACTGATATGGAACATGACTATTTTCATTTAACAAAAACAAGGTTGGAAAATATCTTTGAAAAAGTGACGATGAATTCTATTAATTTGGTGAATTGGGAAAAAAGTTTAGAAACTGAAGTAGACAAAAACATTTTGAAGAGTGATAACCTTAAAAATTTAGATTTGGTTATTATTCAATTAGGCGAAAATTTGAATGAGACTTCTGACTTTGAGACAAAGATGGAGAATTTACTTGGGCTTATCAAAGAATATTCTCCACATGCTGAAATGATTTGGATAAGTGGTTGGAATATGCAAGGTGCTGTTTTGAATACAATTCCTGCGATTTGTGAGAGGGAGCAAGTCCAATTTATGAATATTGCAGATTTGTATGAGACGGATTATCAGTCTCTTGTAGACGAACAAAGATTGGTTTATTATCCGAATAATGAAGCAATGCAGACAATTTCCAATCGTTTGATGGAGATTTTGAAATTTGATTTTTAGTTTCAAAAATGGAATAAAATCTTGTGATAGGAGTACGATTGAAATGAATGAATATGAATTAAAAGATTTGAAAATTGGTATGACAGAGGAATTTTGTGTTAAAATTACAGAAGAAATGCAAGATAATTTTCGCCAAATTACAGGCGATATTAACCCAATGCATAGTGATAAAAAATTTGCAAAGCAAAGAGGTTTTTTGGACAAACTGGTTTTTGGTATGTTAACTGCTTCATTTTTTTCAAAATTAGTAGGTGTTTATTTGCCAGGAAAAAATTGTTTGTTTCAAGAGTGCAAAGACATTCGATTTCACAGTCCTGTTTTTGTAGGAAATGAATTGACTGTAAAAGGTGAAATTACTGAAATTGACGAGAGATTTGGACGCCTTGTAATTAAGGCGACAATTCACAACCAAGAAAATAAAAAAGTGTGTTCTGCAAAATTGATGGTTGGCGTTTTATAAAGGAGGAAAAATGGGTAAAATTTATTTGTTAATTGGTGCAACATCAGAGATTGGAATGGCGTATTTGGAGAAGTTAAATCAACAAAATGAGAAAATGATTGTGATTGCAATGTACAATGGAAATAAGGAAAAATTGGAGGCACAAGCAAATGCTTGGAATAATCTTATAATGGATTATGTATCATGCGATTTGTCGAAAGTAGAAGAAGTTCAAAAAGCGGCTGAGTATATTAAGGAAAAATATGAGGCACCAACTCATGTTTTGCATTTGGCAGCACGAAAGTTTGAATATGTGAAATTTACAAAATTCAATTGGGAAAGTATTTGCATGGATTTAGAAATTCAAGTGCACAGTTTTGCAGAACTCATGAAAACATTTTTGCCAGTGATGGCAAAACGAAAATATGGTAAAGTTGTGGTAATGCTAAGCAGTGTGACAAAAGGCGTGCCACCTAAATATTTGGCAAGTTACACAATGGTAAAATATGCACTAATGGGGCTTGTTGCTAGTTTGGTTTCAGAATACAAAGAAAAAGGAATTAATATAAATGCTATTTCGCCAACTATGGTAGAAACGAATTTTTTAAGTGAGATTGATGAGCGTATTGTTGAAATGACAAGCCAAGGTTCAAGTTTAAAACGTAATGTAAAGCCTGAAGAAGTAGCAAGTGGAATTGAATATTTAATGTCAGATGAGGCAGCATACATTAATGGTTTGAATTTATTAATGACTGGGGGAGATATATGAATAAAGCGTTTTTTAAATTTTTGATAAAATTAATATTATTAGTTTGTTTGATATGGGGAATTTTTGCTGTCATTGCCCGCAATTTTGGGATGTATATTTATGATGAGGAATATGCTTCTTATCAGCAAACTTTAGATTACATAAATAAAAACAATGAATATAACCATACTTTAATTTTTGGTGATTCAGTTGCAAAAGCTGGCATTATTCCAGACCTCATTTCAGAAGATACGTACAATATTTCTATGGCGGGTGCGACGACGATTGAACAATATTATATGTTGCAGGATTACTTGGAACATCATGAACCACCAAAGACGTTGATTATGATGTATTTTATAGGGGCGAATGATTCCATTGACGATTTTTTCTGGCATAGAACATTGTATTTTAACTGTTTGAAAACAAGTCAATTTAGGGAAATTGTGCAAAATGGAGCATTTGGAGAAAGTGAAAAGACAGAGGCGATTTTGAGATTTTTGCAATATAAATTGTGTAGTCCAAGTATATATTATGCAGCTATTAAAAATGCAATGTTTGAAAATCGTTATGATGTCAACAAAACAGAATATGAAACATCACTTCACAACAAAGGTCAACATTATTTTGGGACAGAGTCTTCTTTTGCACCAAACAATGTGACCATTACAGGAAAACAGCATTTTGAAGTGCTTCCCATTATTGATGTTTATATGCAAAAATGTATGGAGCAGTGCGCCCAAAATGGAATTCAAGTAATAATTGAACAACATCCAATTAATGCTTCAACTTTTGCGAATATGAGCAATGAATACAAGGAAGAATATATGAATTATATGAAAAGTTTGGCTGAAAAATATCCAGAGATTATTGTGAACACAGATTATAACATTTGTGATGATGATTGGCTTGGCGATTTTTCTCACTTAAATGAAAATGGAGCGACGAAGTTTACACTTGAGTTAAAAGAAAAATATAGCGAATATTTGAAATAAAAAATGCAGGAATAACAAACAATAGCCCACTATTAATAGTGTACTTTTGAAATTTAGGAATTGTAGTATTATACAAATCAACTTTAAATTGGAGAAAATGTGAAAAAGAAAATTTTTAGTGTAATTGTGATTTTATTAATTGTAAGTGTTATGGGATTTATGAAAATTAAAAATAAGTATCAGTCAAACGCAAAAGTTTTGCAAGCTACAATATATCATAGTGAAATGCTAGGAATTGATGCAGGAACAGAGTATATTTACAGGATTTATCCAAGTACGAATGATACTTATGTTTATACAAAATCAAAAAGTGAGATAACAATAGCAGGTACTAGTAAAGAAAAAGAAGTTGATTTTGGAAAAATTAGAAATAAATCTGATTTGAAGAAAATCGAAAGGGATATAAAAAGTGATGAAATTATAGGAGCTAAGAAACATGTCTCATATACTTATTCTCAAGATAAAAATGCTGAAAAATGTAGTTCAATGAGAGAATTAGCAGAGAAATTATTTTAATGAAAATGATGTTTATAGATTATTGAGGAATTAAAAAATGAATATAGAAGATAAAATGAATTATGTATTTAGAAAAATCACCAAAGATGAATTTAATAAATTATGTAACTTGTTTCCAGATAATGAACAAATATGGTTAAAATATCGAACTATGAGATTGAAAGAATTTGCTCAAAAGCAAATTGATGTTTATGTTGTTGAATTAAATAATACTTTTATAGGAGAATTAACAATTAGTTATATCAGTCATGATTTGAATTCTGAGGCGATACCAAATCAAAGAGTTTACCTTCAGGCTTTTAGATTAGATAAAAAATATCAGGGACTAGGACTTGGACAAAAGTTACTTCAATTTGTTTTATCTGATTTAGAGGAACAGGGTTATAAAGAATTTACAATTGGTGTTGAAGCTGGTAATGAGAGAGCAAAACATATTTATTTTAAATTTGGATTTACAGAAGCAATTGATAGAGGTTATGGGAATGAATTTGACCCAAGTAATTATACTTTATATATGAGAAGTATTTAGAAAAATAACAATTAAAAGAAATAATAAAATAATGGTAAGTAATTAAAAATAGTAAATTTTGATTTTAGGAGTGATGGAAATGGAAACAAAAGTAATAAATGAGATAGCGGTGGTAAGAAGTAAAGAAATTATAATAAAAGATGTCCAGTCAGCAATCGATTTTGTTATGTCGATTAAATATGAAACGAATTGTAATAAAATAGCATTGAATAAAGAAGCTATCATAGAAGAGTTTTTTGTGCTGAGCAAAGGATTAGCAGGGGAAATCTTGCAAAAGTTTATCAATTATCAAGTTAAATTTGCGATTTATGGAGATTATTCAAAATATACAAGTAAGCCGTTAAAGGATTTCATATATGAAAGTAACAATGGAAAGGATATATTTTTTGTAGAAAATGAAGAGGAAGCAATGAATAAGTTAAATAGATAGAAAGGAGATTTTTATGGAGAATACGAGTTTTTTGACATTAAAGAAAAATGCAAAACAAGATATGTCGGGATTAAAAGAATATAAAATTGTGATTATTGGAGATTGCTCTACACAGCATCTAGCAACAGCGCTGAAAGGATATGGTTATCAAGAAGGTTATCATTTAAATATTTTTGATAGTGACTATAACCAAATTGATAGTCAAATTATGGATGACGAATCAGAACTATACAAGCATAATCCTGATGCAGTTTTGATTTATATGTCTACTGAAAAATTATATGAAAAATTTTGTGAGACTGCTTTAGAAAACAGAAGCAATTTTGCGGATTTGACAATCGAAAAAATTGCTCAAAATTGGACTGTTTTGAATAGCAAAATCAAAACGAATATTTTGCAATTTAATTTTGTGGAAAATGATGACCGCATTTTTGGAAATTATGGAAATAAGCTTCAAAGTTCTTTTATTTATCAATTGCGAAAGTTAAATTTTAAATTAATGGAACTTAGTGCACAAACGAAAAATACATTTTTAATTGATTTGAGCAATCTTCAAAATTGCTATGGTAGACAATATATACATGACGACAAATTATATTATATTGCCAAAATGCCACTTTCCACAGCGATTTTGCCAGAAGTAGCAAAACAGATTTTAGATGTGATAAAATCGCTGGGTGGAAAGTTCAAAAAATGCGCGATTTTAGATTTGGATAATACGCTTTGGGGTGGTGTGATTGGAGATGATGGCTTAAAGTCAATTCAAATTGGAGAATTGGGCTTAGGACATGCGTTTTCGGAGTTTCAAATGTGGCTGAAAGAATTGAAAAATCGAGGTATTATTTTGGCAGTTTGTAGCAAAAATAATGAGAACATTGCCAAAGAACCGTTTGAAAAACACCCTGAAATGATTTTAAAATTGGACGATATTTCAATGTTTGTGGCAAATTGGGAAGACAAGGCAAGTAATATTTTGAACATTCAAAAAACGCTTAATATTGGTATGGATAGCATTGTTTTTATTGACGATAATCCATTTGAGCGAAATTCTGTCAAAGCTATGATACCAGACATTACAGTTCCAGAATTGCCAGAAGATCCAGCGCTTTATTTGAGTTATTTGAAATCTTTGAATTTGTTTGAAACTGCTTCCTATTCTGAAAATGACAAAGACCGAACGAAACAATATCAAGCAGAAGTTGGTAGAACAACACTTCAAAGTAATTTTGAAAATTTTAATGATTATCTAAAGAGTTTGGAAATGAGGGCAACAGTTCATCCTTTTGAGGAATTTGATTTTCCAAGAATTTCACAATTGTCACAGCGCTCGAATCAATTTAATTTGCGTACAGTTCGTTACACAGAAGCAGAGGTGGAACAAGTGGCACAAGATGAAAATTACGTGACGCTTAGTTTTTCATTAAAAGATAAATTTGGAGATTATGGTTTGATTAGTCTTGTGATTATGGAAAAGCAAAGTGAAGATACATTATTTATTACGAACTGGCTGATGAGTTGTCGTGTTTTGAAAAGAGGTATGGAGGAGTTTATTGTAAATCAAATCATAGAAACTGCTAAAGAAAAAGGTTTTTCAAAAGTGATTGGAGAATATATTCAGACGCCTAAAAATGCAATGGTAGAAAAAATTTATTCTAAACTTGGTTTTCAAGATTTAGGCAATGGCACATTTGAGGCAGATGTGCAAAATTTTAAAATGAATGAAACCAATATTCAAAAAGAAAGAAGAAAAAATAGTGGAAAATAAAAAGGAAATGGAAGTCACTTTGTTGTATATTGATATAGAACAATTTGAAAAAGAAATTTATGAAGCAATTACAGGAAAAGAAAGAATAAAGAAAAATTGTAAATTTATA
>CATLEX010000030.1 GCA_949927455.1 uncultured Clostridia bacterium | reverse complement strand
TTGGTTAGAATACATGCCTGTCACGCATGGGGTCACGGGTTCGAGTCCCGTACGCACCGCATAAGAGAGAGCGACCATCACGGTCGCTTTTTTTTTTTTCCCCACGGCATGGTTTTTATAAAAAAATATTGTAATTTTTAGAAGGAATTTCATTTATTTTGGCGAATATAATAATTAATACATAGAGATAATATTTATGTATGAATATAAACAATAGAAAGAGGTGCCAAAATGCAAATAACAGATGTACGTTTAAGAAAAGTAAATTCAGAGAACAGAATGAAAGCTGTTGCTTCTGTAACATTCGATAATGAATTCGTAATTCATGATATTAAAGTTATCGAAAGTGCAAATGGATTATTTATAGCTATGCCTAGCAGAAAAACTCCAAACGGAGAATTCAAAGATATAGCTCATCCAATCAATGCTGAAACGAGAGAAAAAGTTCAAAAAGCTATTTTAGAAGCTTATGACTCTCCAGATGCTGAAATTGCAGAATCAGCAGAATAATATAAAATTGTATTATAACAAGTTAGCCATTATCTAACGATAATGGCTATTTTGTAATTTATTTTTTAAACTATAAATGAAAATAAATCCAGCCTAGAAAATTTCTAAACTGGATTAAATTTATTATTTATTTTTAACGATTAAAGAAATCAAAGATAGAACCACTATTTTGTTTATTATTTTTATTTAATAAAGAATCCTCAATTTCTTGATTAGTGGCATTTGTTGTTTCTTCTTCTTGTGAAGGTGTTTCACCCAAAGTAACTGGAAATTCTGTTGTGTTTCCATCTCTGTAAACAGTAAGAGAAACAGTATCGCCAATTTTATAAGTATTTCTTGCTTTATTTAGTTCATTTACAGATTTAACTTCTGTATCACCAATTTTTGTGATAACATCACCTTTTTGAATACCAGCAGCTTCAGCTGGAGAATTTTTTTCAACAGTATAAACATATACGCCATTTGGCAAATTGTAACGTTTAGCAGTGTCTTCATCGACTGGAACACCAGAAATTCCAATATATGGTCTTTTTACAGTTTTAAATTCGATTAATTGCTCAATAACATCAACAGTAGAACTAATTGGAATTGCAAATCCCATGCCTTCTACACCAGTTCCAGAAAGTTTTAAAGTGTTAATACCGATGACTTCGCCATTGCTGTTGACTAAAGCACCACCGCTATTTCCAGAATTGATAGCAGCATCTGTTTGAATACAGTTATATTCTGCGCCATCATCTGATGCAACAGTTCTATTGACAGCACTGATAATTCCAGATGTAACAGTAATTTCAAGTCCTAGAGGACAGCCAATTGCCATGGCGAATTCTCCAACTTTTACATTTTCTGAATTACCCAAAGTAGCAGGTGTAAGTTCTAGATTAGAACTATCTATTTTGATAACAGCCAAATCTGTGTAAGGATCTGTTCCAATAATGGTTGCCTCATATTCTTTAGTGTCATTGTAAAGTGTGACTGTCATTTTAGACGCTTCTTTTATGGTATAATAAGAAGAAGAGCTTTCAGTAGAAACAACATGATTATTTGTGATAATATAACCATCTTTGCTGATAATAATTCCAGAGCCAGTTGCTTCTGCTTCACTTGTACCAAAAATTGAATTAACAGAATATTTAATTTTGATACCTACAATAGAAGGTAATACTTTTTGAGCAACAGTCACAGAAGTATTAGAATATTCTACTAAATCTACTAAGTCTGCTGAAATATCGGATCTAGATGTGCTTGTGTTTAGTTCAATAGGAGCAATGTTTTCTTTTGGCTGTATCAATTTGTTTTTAATATTAGGAACACCAAAACAAACACCTAAAACGAGCGATGCTCCTACAACTCCCGATACAAAAGGAGTTAAAATTTGTTTGGAAAAACCAGTATTATTTTTTTGAAAATTTGATTGTTTAAAACCGTCATTAAAATTATCCATATTTTCGCCTCCAAATTAATTTTTTTCAATATAGCTAATATTTTTCTAAAATATTAGCTAAGATATCCGTAATTGGTTTTACTTAGAACGGCTATCTTAATCATAATTCAAAATTTTATAAAATACAATAGAAATATTCATAAAATTTTGAATATTCTATTGAAAAAATTTGATGATATATATATAATACATTTAATAAATTAAAATAATCTTAAAAAATAGAAATTTTTTTGGAGGAAATATGTTAAAAAACAATAGAGGTGTAACGATACTTGCACTAGTTGTTACCATTGTAATTATTCTAATATTAGCAGGAATTTCTTTGAATTCTGGATTTTCAGTTGTAGATGATATGAGAGTAGGACGAGTTATCACAAATATGAATTTGGTACAAGCCAAGGTTCAAATTATAAATGAAAAATATTCTTTTGACAATCATATAACTTTAGTAGGAGCTGGACCATATAAAATTAGTTCCTCTAATCAATTGGAAAATATAACGATGTCTCAAAAAGAAATTAAATTAATAGCAGATAAGGTGAATGTAAGTGAAGCAGATGTGCTAAATTGGAATTGGTATAAATGGAATAATAGTGATTTAGTTTCACAAAATTTAGATAAAAATATGCTTGGGGATAGTGAATATTTTTATGTGAATTATGAACATGCAGAAATTTTATATTCAAATAAAACTTCCAAAAATAATTTAGATTATTATTCTATGACTGGTTTAAAAAATATCAATAAGTAATTGGAGAAAATATTGAAGGAAAAAGAAATTGAAAGATTAAATTTATTAAAATTAGAAGAAAATAAACTGTATCAAAATGAACAAATTAATTTTATTTGTGGAATTGACGAAGCAGGTAGAGGACCACTTGCTGGGCCTGTTGTGGTCGGCGCAGTCATTATGCCCCAAAACTCATTTATAGAGGGGGTCAATGATTCTAAAAAAGTTGCTGAAAAAAAACGTGAAAAAATTTATGAACAAATTATAGAAGAAGCGATTTCGTATAGTGTTGGAATTGTTGACCAAAGAAAGATTGATGAAATTAATATTTTAAATGCGACAAAACTAGGTTTGAAAATTGCAGTAGAAGGTTTGAAAACAAGACCAGATGTGATTCTAGTAGATGCACTAAATCATATTGATACATGTGGAATTCCATATATTTCAGTTGTCAAAGGTGATGCTAAAAATTATTCTATTGCAGCAGCTTCTATTATTGCAAAAGTGACAAGAGATAGAATTATGCGTGAATTTGATGAAGCGTATCCTATTTATGGATTTGCAAAACATAAAGGTTATGGAACAGCTGAGCATATTCGCGTTTTGGAAGAAAATGGACCATGTATTTTACATAGAAAATCATTTATAAAAAACTTTGTTTAGAAATACAAAAGAAGGGAATTTTTATGGATATTAAATCAATTATTTGTAATAAGAGAAATAGAAAGGAACTTTCAGAAGAAGAGATAAGATTGTTTGTGAATAAATATCAGAAAGGTGAGGTAACAGAAGCGCAAGCGGGAAGCCTTTTAAGTTATATTTACAAAGATGGAATGACGATGAATGAAATTGTACATTTTGCTACTACAATGGCTGATTCTGGTGAGAAGATTAATTTAGAAGACATTGGTATGGATGTTGTGAATGAACACAGTACAGGTGGTGTTGGAGACAAAGTTTCACTGATTTTATTGCCTGTTATGGCAAGTTTGGGAGTGCCAATTGCTAATATTTCGAGTAGAGGTATGGGAGTTTCTATTGGAATTAGTGATAAATTGGAAAGTATTTCAGGATTTCATACAGATATTTTATTAGCTGATTTTAAAAGAATTTTAAAAGAACATAAAGTAGGTATTTTAAATCAGTTGGAAAATTTAAATCCAGTAGAAAGCAAAATATATAGATTGCGAAATGAGATTGCCTGTCAAGATTGTGTGCCAATTATAGCGGCAAGCCTGATGAGTATTAATTTGTCAATTGGAAGTAAAAAAGTGGTTTTTGAAATTATTTATGGAAATGGCACATATTTAAAAACAAAAGAACAAGCAAGAAGATTAGCAAAGATTTTGAAAACAGTTGGTAAGCAGTTGGAAAAAGAAGTCAAATGCGTCATCATTCATGCTGAGGAACCTGTTGGCTATTCAGTTGGACATAATTTAGAAATGGTAGAGGTTATTCAGGCTTTGAAAGGAAAGATGTCAGAAGATTTAGGAGAGTCAGTTGTGACAACAGGAAGTGCCATTCTTGGTTTAAATCATAGTACAAAAACAAATGTAGAGACTATCAAAGAAGTTTTACGTTCTGGAAAAGCTTATGAAAAATTTGTAGAAATGGTAGCAGCACAGCGGTGGAGATACAAGTTATCTTGAAAATCCTAAAAAATTTCAAAGAGCTACATTTAAAATGCCTGTATATGCACAAGATTCTGGTTATATTCAAACAATTGATGCAGATATGGTTGGTTCGATTGCTCGTTATTTAGGAGCAGGGCGAATGAATGATGAGAAGAAACTTGACAAATCGGCTGGAATTGTATTAAACAAAAAAATAGGAGACCAAGTGGAAACTGGAGAAATTGTGGCATATATTCACACAAATGAGGAAAGTAAAGTAATTGGTTCAACAAAAAATTTAGAAGATGCTTTTAAAATTAGCAAACGAAAAATAGTAGCATCACCACGAATTATTGAAGTAATGTAAAGGTGACAAATTAGAAATACAAAGGAAGGAGAAAACTATGAATATGATAGAAATAATTGATAAAAAGCGAATGGGCAAAGAATTGACAGAGGCAGAAATCAAATTTTTTGTAGAACAATATACAACGGATGAAATTCCAGATTACCAAGCAGCAGCACTAATTATGGCAATTTGTATTAATGGAATGAATGAAAATGAAATTTTGGCACTTACTATGGCAATGGCGAATTCTGGTGAAAAATTAGATTTGACAGATATTTCGGAAAATATAGTTGATAAACATAGTACAGGTGGCATTGGTGACAAAGTAACATTAATTGTTTCTCCAATCATCGCAAGTTTAGGAGTGCCAGTTGCTAAAATGAGCGGAAGAGGTTTGGGAATTACAGGAGGAACAGTAGATAAGTTGCAATCTATTCCTGCATACAGAACGGATATTTCAATCCAAGAATTTAAAGAAAATGTGAAAAAAATTGGAATTAGTTTGATTTCGCAGACAATGGATTTGGCGCCAGCAGATAAAAAAATCTATGCATTGCGTGATAGTATTGCAGCAGTAGAAAGTATTCCGCTAATTGCATCAAGTATTATGAGTAAAAAAATGGCGGCAGGGGCCAACAAAATTGTAATGGATGTGACATATGGTTCTGGTGCATTTATGAAGGATAAAACACAAGCAAAGAGATTAGCTAATTTGATGAAGAAAATTTGGCAAGGTCAAAATCGAGAAATTTCTTGTGTTATTTCAAAAATGGAACAGCCGTTAGGCTATAGTGTGGGAAATACATTGGAAGTGATGGAAGCAGTAGAAGCATTGCATGGAAGAATGGCAGATGATGTTAAGGAAATTGTTTTTGCAATTTGTATACAAAGTCTAAAATTGGCTGGGCGAAAAGAGACTAATCAAGAATTGGAAAATCAGATTTGGGAAACAATTAGTCAGGGAAGAGCTTTTGAGAAATTGGCAGAATTGGCAAGAAATCAAGGTGCGGATAGTTCATATTTATATGATTTAAATAAATTAGAAAAAGCACCAGTTATTATTCCTGTTATTTCTGAAGAAAATGGTTATGTAAAAGAATTAAATGCAGAAAAAGTGGGTAAAATTAGTATGGATTTAGGAGCAGGAAGAAAAAATAAAGACGATGAAATTGACAGACGAGTTGGTTTGATTTTATCTAAAAAAGTGGGAGACAAGGTAGAAAAAGGAGAAACACTTGGATTCATTCATGCAAATAGTTCTGAGAAAATACATGAGCATGTGGAAAATTTGCAAAAAGCATACACAATTGTAAATAGAATTGTGGAAAAAGAATCTGTTATTGATGAAATTTTATAAAAAGAAAGGAGAATGCAAAATGGAACATACAGAAGGTCAAAAATTAAAAGAGGAATTATTTAATTCACATAAAACAGGTTGGGAGGGAATGACAGAAGAGATTAGAAATGCTGTCTTTAAGTTTGCAGAAGAATATATGGATTATTTGAATACTTCTAAAACAGAAAAAGAAATTGTGAAAAATTCAAAAGATATTTTGGTAAAAAATGGTTTTGTAGATTTACTTGAAAAAGAGGAATTAAAGACAGGTGATAAGGTATTTTTTGTTAATCGTGCGAGAACTATTTATGCAGCTGTGATTGGCGAGAATGCTTTGGAAGATGGAATTCGTATGGTGGCAGCACATGGAGATTCACCAAGAATTGATTTAAAACCAAAGCCATTATATGAAGATAGTGGATTAGGGCTTTTTAAAACACATTATTATGGAGGAATAAAGAAATATCAATGGACTAATATTCCACTTAGTATGCACGCGACTTTTGTCAAGTCAAATGGTGAAAAAAAGGAAGTAGTGATTGGTGAAGACGAAAATGATCCAATTTTTACAATTTCAGATTTGTTGCCACATTTAGCAAGTGGGCAAATGGATCGAAAATTAAAAGATGGTGTGCAAGGCGAAGAATTGAATATTGTTGCTGGAAGTATGCCTTATGAAGATGAAAAAGTTTCAGAACAAATTAAACTTAATTTGTTAAAATTATTGTATGATAAATATGGTATTAAAGAAGTAGATTTTATGAGTTCAGAGATTGAATTTGTGCCTGCTTTTAAAGCAAAAAGTTTGGGGCTAGACAAAAGCATGGTAGCAGCATATGGTCAAGATGACAAAGTTTGTTGTTATACAGCGTTAAGAGGAATTTTAGATATTGGAACTCCGAAAAATACAGCAGTTTGTGTTTTGACAGATAAAGAAGAAATTGGTTTTTGTGGTGTAACAGGAATGGAATCAAGAACATTTGAATATTTTTTAACAGAAGTTTTGAACAAAGCTGGTCAAAATAGACCAAATGCGTTGGAAAAATTGTTGCATCATTCTAAAGTTATTTCAGCAGATGTGGATGGAGCGTATGACCCAACTTTTCCTTCCTCATTTGACAAAATGAATAGCTGTTTTATTGGAAAAGGACCAACTATGGTAAAATATACGGGTTCGAGAGGAAAATCAGGAGCTTCAGAAGCGCCAGCAGAATTTGTTGCAGAAGTAAGAGGCATTTTTGAGAAAAATGGAGTGACCTATCAATCTTCAGAATTAGGAAAAGTAGATGCTGGTGGTGGAGGAACGATTGCAGTTGTTTTGGCAAACCGAGGAATGAGTGTGATTGATTGTGGTGTGCCAGTTTTATCAATGCATTCACCTTATGAAATTACAAGTAAATTTGATGTTTATCAGGCATATAAAGCATATGAAGCATTTTATCGTGGATAATATTTAGAAGGGAAAAAATATGGGAAGTATTAGAAATTTGCTTAGTCAAATTAATTTAAGTGGTCTCATAAAATTATTTAATATTCAAATTGCAATTGCGATATTTTTAATTTTCCTAATTTTTAGGAGATTATTTTCGCAAATTGTTTTGAAAATCGTGTTTAAAATAACGAAAAATAGAGTGAAAGTAAAAGAGAGTGGAGCATATAAGATTTTGAACAATTTTTTTATATTTGTAGGTTTGTATTGCTCCATTCGAATGCTGAATTTGAAATATGAGATAGTTGAGTATGTGAATCAGATTTTTGAAGTTATTTGTATTATTTTTGTGACTAATATTATCAATTCTAATATTACAAAAGATGCCAAATGGCTTAAGCATTCCAACAATGACATCGTGAATAATTTTATTTGCAAAATGATTCGTGGTGTGATTTGGATTATTTCAATTTATATTATTCTAAAAGTAATTGGTTTTGATTTGACAGGCTTGGTAGCAGGTTTTGGAGTAGGAAGTGTGATTATTTCTTTGGCAGCGCAAGATACTGTAAAGAGTTTGCTAAGTCGGTGCGATTATTATGACAGATAAACCATTTGATATTGGCGATTTTATTGAAGTTGGTGAGCATAAAGGAACCGTTGTTGATATTACATTCCGAAGTACACGTATTAAAGCTACTAATAATACTATTATAACTATACCAAATTCAACCATTACATCTACCTATATTGTCAATTGGAATCGTTTAGAAAGTCGCAGATTGGAATTTGTGCTTAATTTGAGTATGGAAACGTCGTCTGACAAAATCATGGATGTGGTTGCCAAATTGAAATTGATCTTGACAAATAATCCCAATGTTTTGCCAGAAACGGTACAAGTAAGTTTGGATGCGATTTCAAGTTATAGCTCAGATATTAAAATATTTTTGTACATAAATGAAACAAATTTCATTAAATTTTTGACTGTGAAGGAAAAAATTTATTGTGATATATTAAAATTAATGGAAATGGAAAACATAGACTTGGCGTATCCGACGCAAACAGTTTATGTAAAAAATACACAAGAAAAAGAAATAAAGGAGACTGAAGAATGAAAGCTCTCATCACAGGTGCTTCCTCTGGAATTGGACGTGATATGGCACGATATTTATCTAAGGTGGGTTATGATTTAGTAATTGTTGCTAGAAGGTGCGATTTATTAGAAGAATTAAAGCAAGATTTGAAAACAGATGTAAAAATTGAGTGCATGGATTTGTCAAGCAAGGAAAATTGTGAAGAATTATTTGCAGCCAATCAAGAAATTGATTTACTAGTTAATAATGCGGGATTTGGCGATTTTGGGAAATTTGAGGAAACAGATTTAGAAAAAGAGTTAACCATGATTGATACGAATATTAAATCACTTCACATTTTAACCAAATTATATGTGACGCAAATGAAACAGAAAAATCATGGAAGAATTTTGAATGTGGCTTCTATTGCAGGTTTTATGTCAGGTCCTATGATGGCAACTTATTATGCGACCAAAAATTATGTGGTGTCTCTTTCAAAAGCAATTAACAAGGAATTGCAAAAAGAGAATTCAAATGTTAGTGTAAGTGTACTCTGCCCAGGACCTGTTAATACCAACTTTGACAAAGTAGCGAATGTAAAATTTTCTTTAAAAGGACTATCTAGTGAATATGTCGCAAAATATGCTATTGACCAAACTTTGCAAGGAAGGAAAGTTATCATACCAGGGACCATGATGAAATTGATTTATTTAGGAAATAAATTAGCACCTACTTGTATTTCATTAGAAATAGCTTATCATTCGCAAAGAAGAAAATATGAAAATAAATCAGCTAAGTGAATTAGAAAGGAATGAAAATGAAAATGCAAAATAACACAATGATGCAGTATTTTGAATGGTATCTTCCCAATGATACAAAACATTGGGAGCGTGTATCAGAGGAGAGTGACCATTTAAAAGAATTAGGAATTAATTATGTATGGCTTCCACCAGCCTATAAAGGTGCTAGCGGAAAAAATGATGTTGGATATGGAGTTTATGATTTGTATGATTTAGGCGAGTTTGATCAAAAAGGTTCTGTTCCAACAAAGTATGGCACAAAGGAAGAGTACATAAATGCGATTGAAGTGTTAAAAGCGAAAAATGTGAAAGTAATTGCGGATATTGTTTTAAATCATAAAATGGGGGCTGACGAAACTGAGGAAGTTTTAGCCATTCAGGAAAATATGGATAACCGAAATGAGAGTATGTCAGAAGCAAGACCAATCAAGGCATGGACGAAATATAATTTTCTAGGAAGAGGAAATACATATTCAGATTTTAAGTGGAATTGGACACATTTTCATGGTGTAGATTGGGATGACAATACAGGAACGGCATCCATTTACAAATTTTATGGCAAGCATTGGGATGAAAACGTAGACAAGGAAAAAGGTAATTTTGATTATTTGATGGGTGCCGATATCGATTTGAATAATTATGATGTTGTCTCAGAACTAATCAATTGGGGAAAATGGTATTTGGCTGTAACACAAGTGGACGGGTTAAGGCTGGATGCTGTTAAGCATATTAGAAGTGAGTTTTTTCCAGAATGGTTAAAGGATGTAGAAGACAGTGTGGATAAGGATTTGTTTGTTGTTGGCGAATATTGGAGCACGAATATTGAGACGATAAGCAATTATCTTGAAAAATCAAAAGGTTGCATGAATTTGTTTGATGTTCCATTACATTATAATTTTTTGAAAGCAGCAACTAGCAATGGTGAATTTGATATGCGAACAATTTTTGATGGAACATTGGTGCAAAGTCATCCACAAAAAGCGGTAACATTTGTGGATAATCATGATACACAAATAGGACAAGCTCTGGAATCATGGATACCAGATTGGTTTAAGCCAATTGCGTATAGCTTGATTTTGCTTAGAAAAGAGGGTTTGCCTTGTGTGTTTTATGGGGATTATTATGGAATTCCAGCAAAAGAGATTACAGACAAGAGTGATATTTTAGATAAGCTTTTGAAGGTAAGAAAATTGTATTGTTATGGAGAGCAAAATGATTATTTTCAAAATGAAGATTTAATTGGATTTGCAAGGAAAGGCGATTTTGAACATGAGAATTCTGGGGTTGCAGTTGTTATGACAAATGGATTGGCAGGAAGTATTTGTATGAATATGGGAACAGATTTTACTGGAAAAGAGTTTCAGGATTGCTTGGGAAATGTACAAGAAATTGTTACAATTGACGAAAATGGAAATGGCGAATTTAGGTGTCAAGATGGAAGTGTCTCAGTGTGGATTTTGAAAAAATGAAAAAGCTGTAGTGAGGTTGGAAGTTTTACTACAGCGTTTCTTTATTCAGAAAAAATTGTTATGCTATTTCTGTTTTCATTTCATTTTCAGTTTTGATTGGATAAATTTTATTTGTATTTTCTATTGCTTTTTCCATTTCTTTTTGAGCAAGTTTTGATTCTATATTAATCAGAGCATTGATATTTTCAAGGGTAGTTGTTTCGTTTGGGTTATGACTTCCACCTGTGCTTGCGCAAAATAGCAAAATAGTTCGAACAAGTTCATTCGAGGTAAGTGTTGCTAAATCGTGCCCTGCCCATGACTTAAGAACTTCATAATCAATCTTATTTTCCATACAAAGTTGTTTTGCTAAATTTATTAAATCTGCATTTGTAGCATAAGGACTTCCTTTTGACGTAATGCTCATACGGCAATTTGTACCAGTTGTATGGATAATATCTTTGATGCAATTCCAAATCATATCACTTGTTAAACTAGGCTCCATTCCAATTTGCTGACGAATATCAATAAATAGCCCTGTTTTTTTATTAAGAGATTTTCCTTTTTCATTTACTTTTTGAATAGCAGGAATACGTTCAAAATTGACCTTCGTATTATTTTGAGCACGATTTAATAATTGCATAATTTTGCTATAAGGTAAATTTTTATTTACTGCAAATTGCAAATCACAGCAATCGGTAATACCATTATTATTATAACTTGGTGTGTAAGTTTCGAGAAATTGCACGTCTGGTATATCAGATAGCAGCTGAATTAATTTGGCGGCGCCATAGACAGCATCTTTTCTTTTATCTATAGGAGTTGAACCAGAATGATTGGCTTTGCCTTTTGCACGAAGTGTAATGATTTGTTTATCTTGTAAATCTTCTGGATTGATTTCATTTTTAATGGAAAAATTTGGTACAGTGGCACGATATTTTTGTAAATTTTCAGGCTGTTTGGCGCTTTGTGTTAAATCACAAATAAAATCAGCAGCGGTTTTAATGTCAGAAATATCAGCATTTAGACGATATGGCGCAGTAATAGAAGTACAAATACCAATATTGTTATTGTGTTCGTGAAGCGTATCTGCTTGTTCAATATGACCTTCAATTGCTGTGATGATTTCATTATTACTATCGAGTACTTTGTCAACTTCTTTGAGCGGTTTTAAACCAGCTTTTTCAACTGCTTCAACCAAATCTGCTTTATATTTCGCAACAATTTCTTGTAAAGAAAGCCCATCACGAGAAATTGTTTTATCAAAATCTAGGTTATCGCCACGTAAATATTTACTTCCAATACAAGCTTTTCCATCAAAACGATAAGATTCTTCGCAAGCACAAATAATAACTTTCAAATTAACATCATTTTGGATGTTATTTTTTATCATAGTTTCAGCAGTTTTTAGTGCAGAAAATACACCCAATGGACCGTCAAATTGACCGCCATCGTCAACGGAATCTGTATGGGAAAGCAAAACAATACTTTTATCAGTACGAACTTTTCCAGAAAGTGTGGCACAAATATTCCCAGCTTTATCAATCGTAACTTCCATTCCTAAATCTTGCATAGCTTTAATATATTTTAATTTGTAGTCAATATCTTCTTTTGTATAAGCAATTCGATTAATTGGCTTTTGAACTGCAATGCCATTTTTATCAAATTCAAAAAAATCATGGACATCTATCATTGTTCTTTCTCCTTTATTTTACTTTTCTTTGACTTCTTTGGCTTTGGTGGATTATTCATGTAGAAAATTTTGTTTGAAAGATTAATACAATTTGTGGCAACAAGAGCTGTAAAAAGTGAGGTACTTTCAATTTCAGACAAATTTTTTGTATCAGATTTTAAGTGATTTGAGCAAGTTTCTAGTATAATGTGAAAAGTTGCGTCATATAAGTTGCTATAAAAATCTAGTATTTCAGCAATTGTATTGGAAGAAAGCTCCTCGTCAATCATGGCCTTGATATTAGAAATTGGCATAACTTGCTTTAAACTGCATATAATAATCAAGTAAGCTAAATGTTCACGAGAATATTTTTTCTTTTGAGGAGCAGGCAAAATGCCTAATTTTACATAATTATTAATCATGGAAGGAGTAATGAGTTTAGAATCAGGAGTAGAAATATCAGCAAGATATTTTTCCATTAAAGCAATTACTTGGTCCATGTATAAATCTAGTTCAGGTAGGTCATTCCATTTGGGAAGGGAATGATTTGCTATTTTTGTAAATATATTTTTGTCCATAGATTAACTCCTTTTATTAACAATGAAAATATTTTATCACAAAATATGTGAAAATTCAATAAAATAATTGACTTTATTTTTTAAATGACATATAATCGTTTTGAAAACTAGATAATGAGAAAGGGAGATGTATGAAAAATACAGAGTATTTTTATGATTATCCAAGGTATTCGAATTTAAAAGAATTGATTGGTGCATCTATTGAGAAATATGCGGAAAATCCAGCTTTTTTATTGAAAGAGAAGCGAAAAATTACGTATCAAGAATTTGGAGAGCAAGTAAAATTTTTTGGAAATGGCTTATTCCAGCTTGGAATGAAAAGTAAAAGAATCGCGATTATTGGGAAAAATCGTTATGAATGGATTTTGAGCTATGTGGCAGTTTTGTTGGGAGATATAACAGTCGTGCCATTGGATAAGGGTTTAACAGACACGGAAATTGAGAATTCTTTAAAACAAAGCAAGGCAGACGCTATTATTTTTGAAGAAAAATATTTGGAAATTATGCAAGCATTAAAAGAAAAAACAAATTTGCAGGAATTGATTTGCATGGACAAAATTGAGGGCGTAAAAAGTATAGAAGATGTAATAGAACTTGGCAAAAAAGCAGATATGAAAGAGTATGAGAAGCAAGAAATTGCGTCAGATGAAATGCGTATTATTTTGTTTACTTCAGGAACTACTTCTAGTTCAAAAGCAGTCATGTTAACACAAAGAAATATTGCAGAAAATATTTATTCGATGAAATGTGTGGAGCGATTTTTGGAAACAGATGTCAATTTGGCATTTTTGCCCTATCATCATACATTTGGTTCAACTGGTCAAATGATGATGCTAGCAAGTGGCGTAGCAACAGCATTTCCAGATGGATTGAGACATATTTCGGAGAATTTTAGAGAATATAAAGTTTCAGTTTTTGTTGGAGTACCATTGCTAATTGAAGCAATTTATGGTAGAATTCAAAAAGAGCTTGTCAAACAAGGGAAATTGAAGACAGTTACACAAGCTAAAAAAATAAGCAATTTTTTATTAAAGTTTGGAATTGATATAAGAAGAAAATTGTTTAAGCAAATCATTGACAACTTGGGTGGTAGTATGAGAATGATTATTAGTGGTGCAGCAAGCCTTGATAAAGATGTGGCAAAAGGCTTTAATGAGTTGGGCATTAAAGTGATTCAAGGATATGGTCTAACAGAAACATCTCCTGTAATTGCGGCTGAAAATGAGAAATATAGTAAATATGGTTCAGTTGGCTTTCCAATGCGAAATGTGGAAGTTCAAATTGTGAATAAAGATGAAAAGGGTATTGGCGAAATTATTGCCAAAGGACCAAATGTCATGCTTGGCTATTATCAAAATGAAGAGGCAACCAAGGAAGTTTTAAAAGATGGCTGGTTTTATACAGGAGATTTAGGATATTTTGATGAAGAAGGATATTTATTTATAACAGGGCGCAAGAAAAATGTCATTGTTTTGAAAAATGGAAAAAAAGTTTTTCCAGAAGAATTGGAAGAGCTAGTTAATAAAATAGATTTTGTAAAAGAAAGTATGGTTTTTGGTTTTCCAAAAGATGATGATGTAGATGTTTCGGTAAAAATTCAGTATGACGAAACAGTCCGCAAGGAAAAATATCTTGATTTATCTGACAAGGAATTTGAAAAAATAGTATGGAACCAAATCAAAGAAATTAACAAAGAATTACCAAAATATAAATACATGAAACATTTGATTTTGACGACAGAGGATTTTATCAAAACGACAACTGCTAAAATAAAACGATTTGAAGAAATAAAAAAAATATTAGAAAATAAAAAAATTTAGGAGGTATTTATGATAAAATTTAATTTTGAAAATTCAAGTATTACAGAAAAAATGTTGCAAGATTACAGTAGCGAAGTTACTAAAATTCATGGGGTGCTTGGCGCAAAAGCCAATGATGAAAAAGAGTTTTTGGGGTGGTTAGAGTTACCAACCAATTTTGACAAAGAAGAGTTTGAGAGAATTAAAAAAGCGGCTTCAAAAATCCAAAGCAATTCAGATGCGCTTATTGTAATTGGAATTGGTGGTTCTTATTTGGGAGCCAGAGCTGTGATTGACGCACTAACGAATTCGTTTTATAATTTGCAAGACAAAGCCAAAAGAAAGACGCCACAAATTTTTTATGTGGGAAATAACATTAGCCCAGTTTATATGAATGATTTACTAGATTTAATTGCTAACAAAGATGTTTCGATTAATGTAATTTCTAAATCTGGAACAACGACTGAACCTGCGATTGCGTTTCGTATTTTCCGTGAAGCATTGGAAAATAAATATAGCGTGAAAGAAGCAAAATCAAGAATTTATGTGACAACGGATAAGGCCAAAGGTGCGTTAAAGACATTGGCAGACAAAGAAAAATATGAAACGTTTGTCATTCCTGATAATGTAGGGGGAAGATTTTCAGTGCTTACAGCAGTTGGCTTATTGCCAATTGCAACAGCTGGAATTGATATCGAAAAGTTGATGATGGGTGCAAAATTGGCGCAAGACAAATACAACGATCCAGAAGTGAAATACAATGATTGTTACAAATATGCTTTAGTTCGCAATTTGTTGTATAAATCAGGAAAAACAACTGAAATTTTGGCAAATTATGAACCAAAACTGCATTATTTTACAGAATGGTGGAAACAACTTTATGGTGAAAGTGAAGGAAAAGATAAAAAAGGAATTTTTCCAGCAGGTGTTGATTTAACAACAGATTTGCATTCTATGGGACAATATATCCAAGATGGTCAGCGTAATTTGATGGAGACAGTTTTAAAAATTAACCAAAATTCTTCTGAAATTGTTATTCAAGAAGATGATCAAAATCTAGATGGTTTGAATTATCTAGCTGGAAAAGAAATGGGATATGTTAACCAAAAAGCAATGGAAGGTACTATTCAAGCACATGTTAGCGGAAATGTTCCAAACTTGCTGATTGAAATTGAAAAATTAGATGAGGAAAATATAGGAGAGTTGATTTACTTTTTTGAAAAGGCTGTTGCGATTTCTGGTTATCTTTTGGGTGTTAATCCGTTTAATCAACCAGGTGTGGAAGAATATAAGAGAAACATGTTTCAGCTTTTAGAAAAACCAGGATATTAAAGAAAAAATAAAAGACAGATAATTTAATTATCTGTCTTTTAAACAATGATTAAAGTAGCATAAAATTCATTAAAAGTTAAGAATATACAGCTGATAAATAATGCATACAGATGCTTTTTAGATAGCGAATTCTTCTGCCATATCAGATGTGGAAGTTTTTTCTTGAGATGTTTTTTCTACTTCACAGTGACTTTTTCCTGAAATAATAATTTTATTGTCTCTTATGTGAATGATAAGAGGAGCCATTTCTTTTAAATTTTTATAACATTTGGTAAAAGTATCCATTTGTTTTCTAATGCTAGTTTGGTCTAATAAACTAGTATCGATAGCAGAATATTTATCTGCTTCAAAATAAGAATAACATAAATTTTGATAAGGTTTTGCAAGTTCTAATGAAGCAGGGGCGGGTTCGTTAAAAGTACATCTAGACGTTATTCCAGTTTTATCAGAAAGTGTTAAAGTTGTTTGGTAAGCTTTTTTTGAATGATTAGTGGTATCATAAGATAATTGTATATCAGTAACAGTTTGACCAAAGGCTTCATAATATTGTTGAAACTTATTTTTTCCAAAAATTCTAACAAGATTTTTAAACTGTGCTGAAAAATCCCTAAATTGTGCTGCTGACATGGAACGTGATTTATGAGTTTCAAAAAGTTTTTTTAAATCATTCATAATATTCGTAGAAGTTAAATTTTCTCCTGTATTTTGGTCTGGATGCATCTGTTCTTGCTTATTTCCTTCAAAATCAGAATACATAGCATCTTTAAATTCATTAAATTTTTCTTCATCATAGGTGGTATTACTTTCTAACATGGATTGTTTTACGATATTAATATATTTTTCAAAAATTTCTTCTGGTGGTGTAGAAAGCATGTATTCACTAAATTTCTTTAAATCTCCAGTTTGAATTTGTAAAACACTTTTAGGATCTTCTCTGATCAGAAGATGAAAAAGATTACTATAATTATTAATTTTATTTTGCATTTCCAAACTTTCACTATTTTCGCCTGCTTTAATTTTTCTAATTTCTATTGCAATACAGTTACGCAATAGTCTAATGTTTTCTAAAGAGTTTAAATCCATAATTGTCACAATCCTTTCAAATTGTAAATTTTTATATGATTAGTCCGTTTTTTTCAAAATTTGTAATCTTTATGGTAAACAATACATAATATCCCTACCATAACAAATTATACCATAAAAAAAGTGATTTGTGTTAAATGTTACAAAAATGTAATATAAAATTTTAAATATTCCAAAAAACAATTGACAAAATAACCTAATTAAAATATAATGATAAAAACAAAAGAGTGTTGAAAATTATAATTTACAAAGGAGGAATATATCATGTATATATTCAATAAAATCACAGTTGTTCCACAACTTCCAGATTCGATTAAAAGGTTAAATGAAATTGCCAATAATTTATGGTGGTCATGGAATACAGAGTTTTTGAGATTATTTCAAATGATGGATATTGATTTGTGGGAACAAACCAAAAATCCTATCAAATTTCTAAAATTAGTTGCTCAAGAAAAAATTGAAGCAATGTCGCAAAATAGCAAATTTCTAGAAGAGTATAACCAAAATGTTAAAAATTTTGACAATTATATGAAAAGCAATGATACTTGGTTCGATAAAAATTATCCCAATAACAAGAATGATTTAATTGCTTATTTTTCAGCAGAATATGGATTAGATGAGACGATTCCAATTTATTCAGGTGGACTTCGGAATTTTGTCTGGTGACCATTTGAAATCTGCGAGTGATTTGGGCTTGCCATTTGTAGCTTGTGGCTTGCTATATAAAAATGGATATTTCTATCAAAAAATCAATGAGTATGGAGAACAATGTTCAGAGTATCATAATATTGATTTGTATAATTTACCAATTAATCCAGTCAAAAATGATGCAGACGAAGATGTGATTATTGATATGGATTTAGGAGATAGAAAAATTTATTTGAAATTGTGGCAAGTCAATGTTGGTAGAATTAAGCTGTATTTAATGGATTCTGATATTGAGCAAAATGACGAAGATTTAAGAAGTGTTACCTTAACTTTGTATGGTGGTGACAAGGAAATGAGAATTCGTCAAGAAATTGTTCTGGGAATGGCAGGGGTAAAAGCGCTTAAAGTATTAGGCTATAACCCAACTTTGTACCACATGAATGAAGGACATTCTTCGTTCTTGATTTTAGAATTAATTAAAAATATTATGAAAGAAAAACAAGTTTCTTTTGCGATTGCAAGAGAAATGACAAGTGTGCAAACTGTGTTTACGACACATACACCAGTTCCAGCAGGAAACGATATTTTTGATATTAATTTAGTAGACCGATATTTCAAAAATTTGTGTGAGAAACTTGGTATTTCAAGAGACGAATTTTTGCGTTTGGGAATGAAGGAATGTAGTTCATTAGAGCCAGGTTTTAATATGGGAATTTTGGCACTCAAAGTAGCAGGTAAGAAAAATGGTGTAAGTAAGCTTCATGGCGAAGTTTCGAGAGAGTTGTTTAGTGAAGTTTGGCCAGAAATTGCAGAAGACGAATCACCAATTACGTATGTTACAAATGGAATTCATACATGTAGTTGGTTAGCACCTAAATTAAAAGAATTGTATAATGAATATTTGCCAGCATATTGGCAGGATAATATTCATTTAGACACAACATGGGAAAAAATAGATAGTATTCCGAATGAGAAATTATGGGAAGTGCATGTTGAAAGAAAAAGAAAATTAATTCAAGTGATAAAACGCAATCTTTTAAAAAGATTTGAAAATACAGAAGTTGGTTATGACAAAATAATGGAAATGGTTAACAGTTTAAATCCAGAGGCTTTGACAATTGGTTTTGCGAGAAGATTTGCAACCTATAAAAGAGCAACATTGATTTTTAAAGATATTGGAAGATTGACACAGATTTTGAATAATGAGAAAAAGCCAGTTCAAATTATTTTTGCTGGAAAAGCGCATCCACAAGACAAAGAAGGACAAGATTTAATAAAATATATTCATGAGATGTCACTGATGCCACAATTTAAAGGAAAAATTTTCATTTTGGAAAATTATGATATTGCAATGTCGAGATATTTAGTAAGTGGTGTTGATGTGTGGCTAAATAATCCAAGAAGACCAATGGAAGCATCTGGAACAAGTGGTGAGAAGGCATCTGTTAATGGTGTGCTAAATTGCAGTATTTTAGATGGCTGGTGGGCTGAAGGTTACACAGGCAATAATGGTTGGGCGATTGGTACAAATGCAACTTACAATTCTTACGAAGAACAAGATAAAGCTGATAGTAATAGTTTTTATCATATTTTAGAGGACAAAATTGTGCCGATTTATTATAAGAAAAATCAAGAAGGTATCTCAGATCAGTGGATACAACTGATGAAGAATTCAATTAAAACCACAGGAGGAAAGTATAGTACATCAAGAATGGTGGTGGACTATATTAACCAATTATATATGCCGTTATGTGATTTGAATAAAAAGCATTTTCAAGATTTAGAAAAAGTAGCTTCTTATGAAGAATGGAAACGAAATTTGAAAATGAATTGGAATCGAATTTCAGTTTCGCAAGATAAAAATATTGATAATGAAAAATTGATTGCAGGTAGTAGTATTACAGTAAAATGTCAAGTAAAATTGCCTAATATTTCGGAAGAAAATATAGAAACACAAGTGTATTTTGGGCAAATTCAAGACAATGGAACTGTAAAAAATGTGTTTACTCAAAGCATGAAAAAAATTGGAGAAGATTTAGAGGAGCATGTATATTGCTATGAAGCAACAATTAAATTAACAACAGGCGGTAATTTTGGATATACTTTTAGAGTGGTTCCAAAGCATGAAATGTTGTTAGACCAAGAAAATTTGAATTTAGTTAAATGGATAGAAAAATAGTAATAAAAATTGACACAAGGAATTGTGTCAATTTTTATTTATTTTATTGAAAGAGTGGGTTGATGGTTTTGTATTATCTGTTAATTCTAAAATATAATCTGTTGAAGTTTGATAAAAATTGGCTAGAGTTTTTAAATGATGAATAGGAATTTCTCTTTTACCAGTTTCATAAAGACTATATTGTTGTCTTGTTATTTTCAATAAATCAGCCAAAGTTGTTTGTTTTAATTTATTATTCTCTCTTAAATCTTTTAATCTTCTTAAAAAATACATATCTTAAACCATCCATATAAGATTATATATGAATGAAAAA
>CATLEX010000029.1 GCA_949927455.1 uncultured Clostridia bacterium | reverse complement strand
TTTCTCTACTAAAAAACACAAAAACAATAACCACTAATAAAACAATAGCAATCACACTTGCTATTATTTTTAGTATTTTTGTGTTTCCTAAAAAATGACTACTTCTATCCCTATTTCTTACAATACGATTATTTCTACCACTCAATTTTGCTACTCCTATTTATTTGATTATTTTTTAGGACTATAAAAAAACTCTATTTTCCCAAAATTTCTCATGCAATATATCAAGTTTTTTTACAGCCCCTTATTTATAAATTCTATGCATTTTCTGTTAAAATTGGAACCACTTGTTTTTTACGAGAAACCACTCCTTTTAGCAATGCTGTATTATTTTCCAATTTTACGCCATAAGATTTTTCAATCAAATCTGCCCTTTTTCCAAGAGCAATTGTTTGTGAATTACTATTCACAATATCAGTAATTAATAACATAAATAAATCAAGCGATTTTTCATCCATTACCTTTTGCATACCTGCTTCTAAATCAGATTTCATTTGCATCACATCTTCAATTGATGCTGTATTGACTTGGTTAATTATTGCCTTTACGCCATTTAAATCAAATTCTTTCGCATCTAAACTCAAAATTTCTTGAATAGAAAAATCAGCTAAATCCGTTCCTGCTTTTAGCATTTCCAAGCCATATGTATCTGGATTAAGACCAGAAATTTTAGCCAACTCTTCTGCAGCTTCTTTATCTTCGCTTATACATGTTGGTGATTTGAATAATAAAGTATCTGAAATAATAGCTGATAACATCAAAGTTGCCATTACTTTATCAATTTCTACTCTATTTTCTTTGTACATTTTATATAAAATGGTTCCTGTGCAGCCAACTGGTTCTGCTCGGTAATAAAGAGGATAAGCTGTGTTTAGTGCCACTTTATGATGATCCACAATTTTCAAAATTTTCACTTTGTCCAAATTATCTATTGTTTCCTTATCACTAGCATGATCTACTAAAATAACTTCACTACCTTCTTCAACATTTTCAATCAAACGTGGTGGCTCAATTCCCAAATAATCTAAAACATACTGTGTTTCTTTATTAATTTTTCCTAGTCTGCAACTTTCAACTTCTCTTCCTAATTTTGTTTCTAAATTGGCTAATACTAAACTTGATGTAATAGAATCTGTGTCTGGATTTTTATGACCAAATATAAATACTTTTGACATTTTACTTCTCCTTTTTGTTTTTATTTTTTCTTATAAACAATTAATCTTCATTCTGCTTTGTTTCGTCTTTTGGCTCTTCTGTATTTCCTAAATTTTGTTCTTCCATCTGCGTATCTTTTACTTCTACCACTTCTGCATCTTGCACATCTTGAATTTCAGATTCTTGCTTAATTTCTACTGGTTCTTCACGTTTTGGTTGCTCTTTTCCACATTTAGAGCAAAAATCATCTTTTTGATTAATTTCTGCTCCACATTCTGGACATTTTTTAACTTGTCTTAGCTGCAAAATTTCATCTTCTAATTTTGCAATTTCATCAAACTTCTCTGCAATTTGCTGACATTTTGCTTCAATTTGCTCTTTGCCTTCCTCAGAATTTGTCTTATAACCATTATAGACATGTTCACCAATCTCTCCATAAAGAGATGTGATTGTATTTTTGGCATCATTAATTTTTCCTTTTAATTTAATCTCGCCAGAAAACTTCACTGTTTTCTCTTTTGTCACCTGATATGTCTCACTTGCTTTTTTTCCTAATTTATTAAAAAAATCCATCTTTACTCCTCCTTAAAAAATTATTCTTCCTTTAGTTCACGCGTCATTAAAATCTCAACCGCTTTTTTTGGATCTAATCCATTATATAAAACATCATAAACTGTTTCTACAATTGGCATTTCCACTTGATATTTTTTCGCCAAATGATATGCAGAATCAATATTATCAATACTTTCAATCGTCATACCAATCTGCTTTTTTGCCTCTTCTATCGAATAACCTTTTGCTAACAATTCACCAGCTCTTCGATTTCTACTATGCTGACTTCCACAAGTTACAATTAAATCGCCCAAACCTGTCAATCCATAGAAAGTTTTTGCATTACCGCCCATTGCTACACCAAGCCTTGTAATTTCTACCAAACCTCGTGTTGCAAGCATCGCAAAAGTATTATCTCCAAACTCTAATCCAACTGATGCTCCTGCACAAAAAGCAATAATATTTTTCAAAGCTCCTCCGAAGTTCCACACCTTTTACATCGTCTGTATGGTACATTCTAACACGATTACTCTTGAACACTTCCATTACTTTTTCTTTGACTTCTTTGTCTTTTGAGGCAATTACCAAAGCGGTTGGAACACCAATTGCCACTTCTTCGGCATGACTTGGTCCAGATAGAATACCATATTTTATATCTGGTAATTCTTCCTGAATTACTGCATCTAATGTTAAATTGGTTTCTGGCTCAAACCCTTTTGAGCACATCAAAACAACTTGATTTGGTTTCACAAAATTTTTGTAACCCTTTACAGTATTTCTCACAAATTTTGAAGGTGTCACATGCAAAATCATTTCTGTATTTTCCAATGCCTCTTCATACGAATTGGTACATAAAATTCCATCTGGCAATTCAATTTCTGGCAAAAACACACACTTTTTTTCTTTGTTAATTTTATTCTTTTCTTCCTCATCAAACGACCATACTTTAATATTATTTCCCTGTTTTGCCAAATATATACTAAGCGCAATTCCCCAGCTTCCACTTCCAATCACTGAAATATTCATATTACACTTCTCCTTTATTTTCCTCTTTTTTCTTAAAGCTAAGTTTATTTTCTGTTCCGTTTAAAATTCTTTTCACATTTGTCCTATGATTAAATATAATAAATGCTGCCATAATTATTCCAAAAATTAAATAATTTCCATCTACTAAATAATGCTCATGAATAAAAATCGTAAGAACTGGAAATAATACTGCCGCTGAAATAGAGCCCAGAGAAACCATTCTCGTGACTGCCATTAAACTGATGGCAAAAATGAAACAAATCAAACCAATTTCCCAATTAAGTAGCAACAAAATTCCTAAACTTGTTGCCACACCTTTTCCACCTCGAAATCCAAAAAAAACTGGAAAAGTGTGACCAACTACAACTGCAACTGCGGCAATTTGCACAAAAATAGCAGTTTCTGTATGAATTATTTTTTCAATTCCAAAGGCAATTAAAATAGCTACAACACCTTTTAAAATATCTGCTACCAATGTTAAAATTGCTGCTTTTTTTCCAACTGTCCTTAAGATATTGGTCGTTCCACCATTTCCACTTCCTTTATCTCGCACATCAAAACCAGCCATTTTTTTGCTGATTAATACTGAAAAATTCACGCTACCGATTAAATACGCAATCATTGCGGTTACTATATATGGCATAAATTTTCCTCCTTTATTTTTACTTTTTAAAAGCATATCATACTCAAAAAAATTTTTCAAGTAATATTTTTGGATTTTTATTTTTAAAACAATTAATATTTCTTGCGAAATATTAACTAAGATATTCGTAATTCTCTTTGCTTAAACGTTTATTTTATTTTCTCACGTATTATCAAACGAACTGGTGTCCCTTGCAATCCAAAGTTACTTCGAAAACAATTAATCATATATCTTTGATAAGAAAAATGAAATAACTCTCGATTGTTTACAAAAATCACAAAAGTTGGTGGACGTGTTGAAGCCTGTGTACCATAAAAAATCTTCAATCTTTTTCCCTTATCACTTGGTGGTTGTACCACAGAAATTGCTTCATTAATCACTTCATTCACCACAGAAGTCGCTACTCTTAATGAATTTTGCTGATTCACTTCATTGATTAAACCAAATAATTTTTGCACTCTTTGCCCAGTTTTTGCTGAAATAAAAATCATGGGAGCATATGTCGCATACGAAATTTTATTGTAAATATTTTTCTTATATTCGTTCATAGTTTTGTCGTCTTTTTCGATTTCGTCCCATTTGTTTACCACAATTATAATGCCTTTTCCACGCTCATGTGCTTCTCCTAAAATCTTCGCATCTTGGTCAGTTACGCCTTCTTGTGCACCAATGAGCAAAAGACAAACATCACTTCTATCTATCGCCAAAAGAGTTCGCATAATGCTAAACTTTTCAATCGACTCATTGACTTTACTTTTTTTACGAATTCCAGCTGTATCAATGAGCAAATATTTACCAAAATCATTTTCAAATTCAGAATCAATCGCATCTCTTGTGGTTCCTGCAATATTACTCACAATGGAACGTTCTTCTCCCAAAATTTGATTCAAAAGTGAAGATTTTCCAACATTTGGCTTTCCAATAATCGCTACTTTTATTTTATCATCATTTTCTTCCTCTTCTGACTTAGGAGGCAATTGAGCATAAATCTCATCTAGCAAATCTCCAATTCGTATCGCATTTGCAGTTGAAATCGCATGTGGTTCGCCAATTCCCAAATTATAAAATTCATAAATTTCAGCAGGTAATTCACCAAATTGATCCGCTTTATTGCAAACCAAAATAACTGGTTTTTTAGAACGTCTTAGCATATTTGCAATTTCTTTATCATCCGCCGTCACTCCTTGTCTCATGTCTGTCATAAATAAAATCACATCTGCAATTTCAATTGCTATATTCGCCTGTTCTCTCATTTGCGACAAAATGATATCCTCTTTTTCAGGCTCAATTCCACCTGTATCAATCAAGGTAAAACTTCTATCTCGCCAAGTCGTATCTGCATAAATTCGGTCACGCGTAACACCTGGTGTATCTTCCACAATTGAAATTCTCTCCCCAACGATATAATTAAAAAAACTTGATTTTCCAACATTTGGTCGCCCAATAATTGCTACAATTGGTTTTGACATTTTTCTCCTCCTATTTTTCAAGCTAATGCTTTTTATAAATATACACTAAAAATACTATAAAAGTAACAAACGATATTATTTTTGTTAAATTCATAATTCTGGTTCCTGTGTATTTTACTTCCAAAGTTCCTACTTCATTTTCGTCTATCTTACTTCCTAAAAAACCTTTTTCCGTCTCAAAACTATCCAATGGTACTCCATCTAGTTTAACAGTATAACCTGGATAATAAAGATATGGTAACTCTAAAACAACTTTTTCACCAGAAGTTGCTATTTGAACTGACATACTATTTCTCATTTTAGTTTCGTTTTGCAAATTACATTCACCTTCTAAAACACTAATTCCTGGTTGTCTTGTAGCTACATAAAATAAATTATCATATGCTTTGCTTGGCAAATATTCCATTCTTCCCATTCCTGGAATCCATTGATTTTCCTGCCCAGAAATAGCAGTTACTTTATATTCTGTTACCTCTGGAACTGCTTCTGCATATGGAATACATTGATATCTTGAAAATACATACATCATGCAAATCAACCCAATTACAAAAACATCTCTTCGACTAAACTTTTTTATAAGCGTACTCATATTAATACTAGCAACAATCGCAAAGAAAAAACTGGAAAATAGCAACATTCGCCATGAAAATTGCACAATATAACACTGACTTGGTAGCCATTTCCATGGAAAATATTTTGTACTCATCCAAATACTGACAACTCCTGAAATCAAAAAAAATAAATATTCTTTTTTATTTTCTTTTAGTACACGAAATGTTACAAAAGAAAATGCTAACATCAAAATCACTGGTAAGCCAATTTCAAAAACATAGGATGTATCATTTTGTGTAATAAATAAATCTTTTGCTGAAAGAAGGCTTCCCAAAAGACTTTCTTGTGTTGCCATAGCACCTTTTTCAAATACTCGATATTCTGCTGAAAATTTAGTTTGCAAAAAGGGAGCCCAATAAAAACTCGTTATCAACACAATCCATAAAACATCTAACAACAAAGCTTTTTGAACACGACCACGCGAAAAATTTTTATAATGAATTACACAATACATCAAAGCAAAAAGCGCAGTTATCATTGTTGCAATATTGTGACTTAAAAGTAAACCTGCCACTCCCAAAACCAAATAATAGTGATTTTTTTCTGTATTAAATAAATGATATAATCCTAAAAACACCATTGGCACAAACACAAATGCCATACATTCTCCAAGAGCATGTCTTACATAAATGTCAGTAAAAAAATATGGTGTTGTTATGTATATAATTCCCGCCAATAACGCTGTATTTTGATGGTCTGTCATACAATATACTAATTTATAAAGACAAGCTCCTGCAAAAAGCAGAATCAAAAATAGCAATATTTTAAACCCTACATTAAATGAATGAAAAATTGTTCCGAGTAGCAATCAAGCAATATTCTGAAAATGGTCCATAAAACAAGTCCCATGAATAACCAAATCCATTCGCAAAATCTGAAATAATTTTTGTATTTTCCCTGTTGCAAATTGCTTGATAGGCGCCATAGCCTCGTAGCAAATGTTGGCATCCATCGTCAAAATAAATATCTATATTTCCATGAAAATTAGAAAGTGATAGCACACATGCCACACAGAAAATAATTGCCATATCTACTACAATTCTATTTTCTTTTAGCTTATGTAGTATTTTTTTCAAAATGTTTTTTCTCCTTTTTTATTTTAATAAGATAATTTTCCCTCCAAATATTCGTCATTTTCAACCCAGTCTTGAACATCATATACTACATATTCTTCTTTGTATTTTCTAACAACCACTTCTTTTATCCCTGCATTAATAATCAATTTTCGGCACATCAAACAAGGTGCTGCCCCTTCTTCATAATCATGATTTTCTGTTCGATAACCAACTAAATATAATGTACTTCCAATCATATCTTGCCTCGAAGCGCTAATAATTGCATTTTGTTCACTATGTACAGAACGACAAGCATCATAGCCACTATGACGTTTGTCTGGAAACATTTTTTTCTTCATACAATAGCCTAAATCGCAACAATTTACTCTACCACGTGGCGCCCCACAATATCCAGTAGAAATAATCTGATCATGATTAACAATCACACTACCATACTTTTTTCTAAGACAAGTTGCTCTACTTGCTACTGTTTCTGCTATATCTAAATAATAATTTTCTTTATCAATTCGATCTTCCATTTTGTTCCCTCCTAATGCAATTCTTCTCCACCAGCTATATCATATTGTCGATAATAAACTTTGTCTTTATATTTTACTCCAATTTTTGAAATTACATTTCTTGTTTCAAAATTAATAATCACAACAACATCTTGATTTTTTAATCCAATTTTCTCTAAATCTTTCCCTTCAAAATAATAATAATGATTTGCATCAGTATCTAAAGTATCATTCCATGATTTAGCAGTATCAATATTATAACTTGTAGGGTTTGAAAGAATATTCAAAAACGTCTGATACGTGGCATTATCCGTTGTTTGTAAATCACTTAACTTTCGGAAACCATAGCTACTTACATCGTTTGTTTCAGCAGAAATATTATCAACTCTTCCTTGAATAACCTTCATTTTACCAATATAGCTTTGCACATTTGCCATATGATAAGTATCAAAAGTAATTGTGATTGTCACAGTTGAAAGCAATAACAAAATTGTAATTGTTACCACCAATGATATCATTGTTATACCATTTTTATTTTTCATAAGTACCTCCACCAATATAACTTAGTTTGAATAATATCTACTGTATAAGTCTGTTACATAAGCTTGTATATCAAATACTTTGTGAACTTCTGGTTTTCCATAATTAACGCCATATGTTTCAACAGTAGCACTTGTAATTACTGGCATAGTGGCAAATTCTTTAATCGAACCTTCATCTTCTTCAGAAGCATTTTCTCCCTCCGCCTTTTCTTCACTAGAAGCAATCTGCGCAGTTTGATATATATTTTCTAACACATCCATTCCTTCAATTACCTTACCAAAAGCACAATATACGCCATTTAAAGTAGAAGCATTGTCCATCATAATAGAAAATTGTGCTCTTCCAGAATTATAACTTTCTTCTGTCAAACCATAAGAAGAATAATCATAACGATTTAAAGAAATCACACCTTTTTCATGTCGTAACGTATTTTTCTCGAAACCATTAACAATAAATTCCCCATTGATTTCATATTCATAATCAGCCTCTGAACCTGCTTCTACTGAACTATCAATTTGACTAACTTTAGGCATATCGGTTTCACCTTCTGCACTTCTTCCCATATATAAACAAATGTCATCTTTTCCAAATAAAACTTTATTATTGTAATACCCAGCCTGAATTAATGCAATAACGTTAGCTACTGTATTTGGTGCATACTCTGGATATAATTCCATTTTAATCGTTCCTTGGTCTTGCAATTCAAATGTTACTACTGGATTGTTTTGTTTATCTGTCTCTTTTGCAATTCCCTGATAAGTAACAAAACCAATTCCTCCAAGTAATAACAACACAACTAATATTCCTATCATTAATTTTAATTTTTCTTTCATTTTTCTACTTCCTTCCTTATTTTAAATTTAAATAGCATAACGCATCTATAACATTTTTCACACCTATTATATCCAATTTATAAACATCTTTCAAGCTTTTTTTGTTACTTTCTGGAATTAGTATCTTTTTATACCCTAATTTTTCTGCTTCTTTGATCCTTTTTTCAATCATGTTAACAGAACGTACCTCGCCTGTTAAGCCAACTTCTCCAATTACTGCTATCGTTTCAGGAATACTTTTATTTTTATAAGTTGAAGCAACTGCTAAAATAATTCCTAAATCCAAAGCTGGCTCATTAACTCGCATACCACCTACAATATTCAAATAAACATCTTGAGAACTAAGTGCCATACCAGCTCTTTTTTCCAATACCGCAATCAATAAAACTAAACGGTTATAATCAATTCCGCCTGCTGTTCTTCTTGGCAAACCAAAAACAGTTGGTGTTGCTAATGCTTGTAACTCCAACAGAATTGGTCGTGTACCTTCCAAACTTGCCACAATTACCGAACCTGTCGTTCCTTCTTCTCGTTCCGAAATCAAAACAGACGATGGATCTACAATTTCCACTAAACCTTCATTTTGCATTTCAAACATACCAATTTCATTAGTCGAACCAAAACGATTTTTCACACCTCGCAAAATGCGATACGAAAAATATCGTTCTCCTTCCAAATATAAAACCGTATCCACCATGTGTTCCAACACTCTGGGTCCTGCTATATTTCCGTCTTTTGTAACATGTCCAATTATAATGGTCGTAATCTGTTTTTGCTTGCACATTTTCATAATACGAGCTGTAATTTCTCTGACTTGGCTAACACTTCCTGGTGCTGATGTAATTTCTTCTGAATACATGGTTTGCACAGAATCAATAATCACAAAATCTGGATTTTCCTTCTCTAATGCATTTTCTACATTGTCGATATCTGTTTCTGACAAAAACAGTAAATTCTCATTATGAATATTTAAACGGTCAGCACGAAGTTTAATTTGCTCTGCAGATTCTTCACCAGATACATACAAAATCTTGCCACCGCACTTTTACACTATCACAAATTTGTAAAATCAAAGTCGATTTTCCAATCCCTGGTTCACCACCCAAAAGTGTAAGTGAGCCTTTCACAAAACCGCCACCTAACACTCTGTCCAATTCTTGTACACTAGTTTGTACTCGGATTTCCTTTTTTTCCTCTACTTCATTTAATTTGACAATCTCACTTCTTAGCTTATTTTTATCTTTTGAATGATTATTTCCTATTACTTTTTCTTCTACAAACGTGTTCCATTTACTACATGCTGGACATTTTCCCAACCACTTCGACGACTCATATCCACATTCATTGCAAAAAAATACAGTTGCACTTTTTTTGGCCATACTTCCTCCTATTTTAATTGAATATATTTATCAATTTCTTCTGTTGATAAATAATATTTTTTTGGATTTTCTGGGTCCAGATAAACCGGAAATGATGTTATATTCCTCTCTTTTATAATTGTTTCTGGATTACACCATATATTTTCACTAACATACTCACTAATCTCAAGATTATCTGACTTACAGATAATTTGATAAGGATTTCTTCCATTATATCGAAAACACCAATTTCTTCTTACTTCTTGAAAATCAGCATAAATTGGAGTTCCATTTTCTAATAGTGTTTTCTTCTTTTTTTGTTTCATTTTTATATAAGCAAATATAGCAAAACCAATTATAAAGAAAATAACTCCTGGCAAAATTAAAATTACCCCAAAAATATCAAATCCACTTCTAAAATGATTTGGATTGTTTATATCATAATAAATTGTTGTTGTCGCTCCTATATACATTCTAGAAGAATGATAGTTCAATTTTCCCCTATAAGTTACCCCTTCTACATCAAATTCCACATATACGGTATAACGTCTATTATTTTTTAAATTTCTATAACTTTGAATATCTGTAATAGTTGCTTGTGTTTTTATAGCACCTCTTTTAAAATTGACAAAATTTGCAAAAATAATACTTCCTACAATAATTGTAAGCATTCCAAAAATTATAAAAATAATACTAACTACTTTTATTCCTTTATCTGGTTTCATATTTCTAGATTAAACCTTTCTTTAATAATTTTTCTAGCACCACAATATACATGGCATGGCTCCAAGTCAGTCCAATAATCCAAGCAGGTTTCATGGTTTCATTATTGACTTGTTCCCCTAAAAAACCATGTTCTGAGCACGAATTTGTCACAAATTCGAAATTTTCTAAAGCTTTTTTATCTTCACCTATTTCTAAATTATAACAAGCCATCCACAAATTCGCAATTGGCCATGGATGATAGCCTCCCATATAGCCATCTTGTTCATAACGCACATAACCACCTGTGTACGTACGTAATGTCATGTTCATTCTCTCAATTGTATTTTCCACATTTTTCTCACTTGGTTTAAACATTTCAAATGGCGTAATTGCCCCTAAAATACTAATATCCATTTTTTTATCTTCTGGATTTCTAACAAAAGTTTTCTTTTCCTCATCAAAAAAAGTTTTCAGACAATACTCTTTTATCTCTAATAAATTTTGCGCCAATTCTTTCGTTTTCTTGTTGATTGCCTCAAGCTTTAAACGATTTGTTTCATACATCGTTTTTACACTTTTGTAAATTTTTATCATCGCATCAAAGCTAGCAAAAATGCTTGCCATAGAATACAAAGTCACACCTTCATATTCTTCCCACAAATCATAACTTGGTAAAAATTTACCTTTTTTATGCAATATATCATCAATATATTTTTGCAAATAGACAATCGCATTTTCACACATTTTCAAATTATTTTTCAAAAACATTTTATCTTTATATTTTTTAAAATGCTCATAAATTCCAAAAATCACACTTGCTGTTTCGTCAATTTGATAACCCCAACAAGGAGCCAATCTGCCATCTGTATAAAAACGTTGTTGCCACTTTCCTGTTTTACTTTGTGTTTTCTTACAAAAGATATGATAAAATTTCTCCACATTTTCCTTCATACCCAAAACATCCATCGCACGTGTCACAAAAACCGCATCTCTTGTCCAACAATAGGAATATCTACCACACTTAGTTTTGCCCTCATCCACTTCCATACCTGCTGAAATCCCACCTGTTTCTTGATTAGTAAGAAGTGAAAATAACAATATACTTCGCTTATAAATTTTTTCAATACGACTATCCACTTGCTTTTTTTCAAAATTGAATTTATCGTAATCTTTTATCACTTTTCTCCAATATTTTTTAGTATCTTCATATTGTTTTACAATATCAATTTTGCGAATACGCGCAATTTCAGTATCTAATTCATTAAGCAAACATCTTTCTTTGTTATCGTTTACATAAATATACAAATTTAGATTGACTTCTTCGCCTGGATGAATGAGTTTCAAATCATAAGCAATTGCCGAATCTGGCGACATTCCAATATAATCTTTACCACCAATAATGCCATCCATAATATTAGATTGCACATTATTAATTTGATAAGACATCGGTTTTTCTTTTGCAAAAATACAAAAAGAGTAATCATGGTTATACTGAATTAAACAATCATCTTTGAAAAAGCCACAAGTATCGTTATTTATGTTTGTAAGCACTTTTGAGTAAGCTAATAAATTGACACGCAAATCACGATTACTTTGATTAATAAATCGATAGTTTCTGACTAAAATATTTTCCTCAATTGGCACAAAATCTGTCTGAATAATTTGCAAATTAAAATAGGTGTTTAAGATTTCTGTTTGCAAAATATTGGTATCTTTAATATACTTTTGGCTATACAAATTATTGATATCATTATGCAAATATACCATAGCAGAATCATTAATTTTGACACCTACATCAAATTGCTCAATAAATTGTTTGTAATCTACTGCCCCATAAAATAATCTTAGTAATTCTCCTGTTTTACTAAAACTTGCTGTCAATTTTCCATTTCCCACCATTCCATCATTATAATATTTTTGCTTCATTTGTATTTCTCCTTTGTTTTTGTGTAGCCCAAAAGTACACTTTTCATTTTGTACATTATATAATAGATACAAAAAAATAACAAGGCAATTCTTGTTATTTTTTGATTTTTATTTCTTCTTTTCTTTCACAACTTGACGTTCTCTTGCAATTGCCATTTTGGCATCTGGCACATCTTCTGTAATGGTAGAACCTGCTGCCACCAAAACATCATTTCCAAGCTTTACAGGAGCCACAAAATTGACATTAGAACCAACAAAACAGTTATCTCCAATTTGCGTTTTAAACTTTTCCTTATTTGGCGTATAATTACACGTAATCGTTCCACAACCAATATTGCAGTCACTTCCTACTTCGCAATCTCCAAGATAAGTCAAATGTGGCACCTTGGTATTATCTGCAATTTTGGTTTTCTTAAGTTCTACACAATTTCCAACTTTCACACCATTGCCAATTTCGCAACCTTCACGAATAAACGCATTAGGACCAATTTCGCAATTTTCGCCAATCGTTACACCACTTTTGATAATTGTATTTGGGTGAATGACTGTATCCATGCCAATTTTGACATCATCATAAATATAAGTCGTTTGGGCATCTTCGATTGTCACTCCTTTTTTCATATGAAAACTATTAATTCTCATACGAAGAACACGTGTCAAAAGTTCCAATTGAGCACGGTCATTTACACCCAAAATCTCGGTATTGTCTTCTACAATCACAGCACCAGTTTTTAAACCTTCGTCATTCATAATGCGAATGACATCTGTTAAATAATATTCTCCTTGCGCATTGTTTGGCTTAATTTTATCAATTGCTCTAAATAATTCCTCAATATCAAAACAATAAATACCAGAATTTATTTCTTTAATATGTTTTTTTTGCAATGGATCTGCGTCTTTTTCTTCCACAATTCCTTTGATATTGCCACCCTCATCACGAATAATTCTACCATAACCAGTTGGATTTTCATACATGGCAGTTAGCAATGTCGCATATTCCTTATTTTTGATGCTTTTCGAAATCAAGTTTTTCAAAGTTTCAGGTCTGATAATTGGAACATCGCCATACAAAATGACCACTTTTCCTTTTTTACCTTCAAAATATTTTTTTGCCTGCATCACAGCATGACCTGTACCTAGCAATTCTTCTTGAAAAGCATATTGTACTTCATCTCCTAAAACCTCTTGCACTTGCTCTTTCAAATGCCCAACAACAGCAACAATTTCATCTGAGCCAATTTTTTTAGCCAAATCAACAACACGTCTGACTAATTCTTTGTCATAAATTTTATGTACCAATTTTGATTTCTTACTATTCATTCTAGTACCTTTTCCGAGCTGCCATAATCAAAGTCATTACATATTCTTCGCTATCGTCTATTTTCATAACTTTCTATTCCTTTTCTATCAATTTTATATTTATAGTATATTCACTCTGTCGACATTTTACTACATTTTTTTCATGAAGTCAATCCTTTTTTACTCGGCTAATCGCCAATCCGTCTCCCACTTCTAAAATCTGAGTTTCTAATATTTCGTTTTCCTGCGCCATTTGAATGTATTCTCTCAAGTGCCTTACAGCCGTTCTCTGTTTATGCTTATTATAATCACTCATCACATAACCTTTATACAAAATATTATCCGCAATAATCCAGCCATTATTTTTTACTAATCGAATTCCCTCTTGCAAAAAAAATGGATATTTTCCTTTATTGGCATCAATAAAAATCATGTCATATTCACTTTGCAAGCTCGGCAAAATCTCGACTGCATTTCCAATCAAAATATTGACTTTATCTTCAATTCCAATTTTCTTCACATTTTGGGTTGCTTCTTTGGCTCTTTGTTCGTCAAGTTCAATTGTATCCACAATTGCCTTTGGTGCAAAACGTATAAATTGACTAGCTGAATAACCAACCGCTGTTCCAATCTCTAAAATTCTCTGTGGTTTTTCTCGCTCTAAAATTTTCTTAATTTCCTCTAACGTGTCATCCATAACAATTGGGATATGCTCTTCTAATGCCTTTTGCTTTACTTTTTCTAATTCTTCTAAATTAAACATCTTTTTTCCTTACTTATTTTTAATTTCCACCCCAAGTATACCATATTCAAAAGAATAATTCAACAGTCCTATACAAAAAAGAACACCTTTTCAAGTGCTCTCTTTCTTTAATTCTTTAAAAATTTATTGTGCTACTGGATAAACACTAACGAATTTTTTACTTGCTTTTTTCTCAAACTTAACATTTCCATCTACCAAAGCAAATAAAGTATCGTCACTTCCTTTTCCAACATTCGTTCCTGGATGTACATTCGTTCCTCTTTGTCTTACTAATATATTTCCAGCTAAAACAAATTGTCCATCTGCTCTTTTCACACCAAGTCTCTTTGACTCACTATCTCTTCCGTTCTTAACACTACCTTGCCCTTTTTTATGTGCCATTAAAATTCACTCCCTTCGTTTCCAAAATCCATATATTTCTCTCTACTTATTCACTATTTTGTTTTGATTGATGTAATCTCAACTTTAGTATAGTCTTGTCTATGTCCTCTTGTTTTTCTTTCATTCTTTTTAGGCTTGTATTTAAAAACAAGAATTTTTTTGCCTCTTCCATTAGACACAACTTTACCTTCAACTTTTGCACCTGCAACGTAAGGAGCTCCAACTTCTATTTTTCCTTCATTAGAAACAAGAACAACTTTATCAAAAGATACTTTCTTTCCTTCTTCTTCTCCTAATTTTTCAAAAAATACTGTCTCTCCTTCTTCGACTTTATATTGTCTTCCACAGCTTTCAATTATTGCGTACATATAAATGCACCTCCCTTTTGGTAATACTCGCTAACTTCCAACTTGGTAGCTACTCGAAATAGCCTTTATAACCATAGTTAAGCAGTTTACAGTTATTTATTTTAACATAATTTGACATTCTTGTCAAGAATTTTATTTACTTTTTTTCCAACAATTACTCCACACAATTCCAACAAATCCAACTACTGCGAAAATCATTCCATAAACTTTAAATTTATCTAACACATCAAAAATAATATATTTTGTAAAATCACTAAAACTCTGATTCAATAATAAAATATTATTAATATCTATGTTTTTATAAATTGTCATTTGAAGTAAAAATAAAAGTACACCAGAAGCAATCATAGCAATCCCAATACAATTTACAAATTCACTCATTTCTTTGATATGCAACAAGAAATCAAATAGCACTAAAAATACAAGTGTTACTAGCAAGCCAATCTCAATCATTTTAACTGCCTTATTTAATTGTTCTAAAACCTTTGGAACTTGCCCAATATAATTCACCATAGAACTAACTTCTTTTTCATAAACCTGAACAATAATATTTTCATAATTTTCAATATTTTTCTTCTGTTCTTCTTTTAATGTAATGTTATTTTCACTCAAATATTGATTAATATTTTGCTCAATTCTAGTTTTTACCTCAGCTGAACTATTTTGTATTTCGCCTCCATCATATAGGTAATCGATAAATGAATTAATATCTGATTTGAGTGCATTTTCTGAATACAAATTTTCAAAAACATTTTCTGGTAATCCTGATTGATATTGATAATTTTCAAATCCATTTTTTAAATCTGTTTTTACTTTTTCGTAATAATCAATTTCTTCTAATTGCGACAACATATAATCTTTTTGCAAAACTGTATGAGACAATACCATAACTGAAAAGCTAGCAATAATTAATAAAGTCAAAAAAAATGCTATTACAATATCTATTATTTTTTTTAATACTTTCATAAAATCTCCTTTTACTTTGCATATACGACATATCTATCTGTAGCATATCCGATATTATTGATTGGCCAACATGTGTAAATCATTAATATTTCTTCTTCTTCTTGAATTGGCACTTTATTTACTTCATTCTCATTCACAACTTGCGCATTATAAACTGTATAATTAAATTCTCCATAATTAGTTGTCACTTGAATTTGGTCTCCTACCTTTACTTTTGGCAAACTTGCCAAAAATCGACCAAAATTATGTCCCATCAAAATAACACTTCCACCTTCTCCTGGAAAATACGAATCATTATCATGACCAATTCCTTTTTTCAATAAATCCATCGTTTTTCCATAATAGATCGGAAGCTCTACTCCAATACTTTCTATTTTCAAACTAGCATAATTCTCTCCATAATTTGGACGATTTGTTAAATATGCCCCTTCTTTTTTTACATGTGCATATTCTTGTAATACAGGAAGCTCTTTCTCTTCAGGTTCAACATTTTCAATTGTTACCATATCTATAAAATCAGTTGCCATTAGAAATTTTTCTTTTCCTAATTTTACAGCTATAAAACAAATGATTAATAAAATCAAAAAAGCAACTATTAATGAAATAACAGTTGCTTTCAATATATTTTTCACCTTTTTATTTTGCATATTTGTTTCCTACTATACCTATTCCAGCAACGGCAACTATTGCTATGATTATTTTTGTTCCTACTGCATTATCATTTCCAGTATAGACTAATTTTCCTTTACTGGTAGTAGAAGTAGATCCTGTACTTGTGCTTCCTGTTGATTGAGAACCTGTTGAACCTGTACCACCATTATTAGAACCATTATCAGGTTTATTATTTGGTTTATCAGGATTTGTTGGATTACTTGGCTCATTTGGTTCGCTAGGATTTTCAGGATCATTTGGATCAACTGGTGGTGGAGTTGGTTTATCTTTTTCATAAACACCAATATCATTATAATTTGTATAATTTGCACTTGCAATTGCTTTTCCATCTGCTATTGTTCTAAAAGTAGCAACTTCATTCATCGTATCAAGTTCTACTGTTAATCCAGCTATTGCTGCTGCTTCTCTTACTAAAGCAAGAAGTTGTGCCTTCTCTTTTGCATTCAAATAATTTAATCCCATACTTGCTTCATCATTAGAGTTATAATATTTACGAAGCAAACTTTTAGCATCTTCCAATTTTGCAATAATAGCATCTATATCAGCAGGTTCATTAAGTGGATAATTTTCTAAATGTTTATACAAATTTTCTCTATCTGCAGCCTTAATAAATACTAAACCATTTGAATCTTCTTTATCTGTCTTGTTAAGAACAGAATGCGTGTCTTCAATATAGTTAATTAAATATTGTTTATCATGTACTCCTCCTGTAGCAAATACTACTGCACTTGTTACTGTTATCATAATTACTAGTATCATTAGTATTTTACATAATTTATTCATTATAATCTCTCCTTTTATTAAACATTATATAAATATTTTACCACAATTTTACATGCTTTGCAATACTTTTTTAATAATTTTAATACTTTTTTAGTAATTCTTATAACAAATATTACAGTCTACATTACCATTAATCCCTGAAATCTTTCCTGAACTAGTGTATTGCCACACTGTATACTTTCCATTATACGTACATTTTGAATTATATTGTGCCACCCAAATATCATATGGAATTTGATTTGCATATAAATTATCATTTAAAAATGACTTGCATGCATATACCATTGGTGTATATCCATAACTTGCAATAGTTTGACAGAAAGTATTAGCAATATTGGTTCGAACCTGTTTACTTAAATTTTTGTCCCTTGTATTCACACCAGATACCAATTCCAGATCAATTGCAATTGGCATAGAAACTTTATTCTGATAACCATATTTTCGCAAAATGCTCATCACATATTCAGCATCTTTTCTTGCTTCTGTAATATTAATCGCTGGCGAATAAAAATAAACTCCCACTTTTAAACCATTTTCTACTGCTTCTGCAAAATTCTTTTTAAATCTGCTATCTTCAACTAATCCGCCATTTCCATATCCTCTATAACCAATTCGTATCATAGCATATTTTATTCCACTATTGGCTACACTTCTCCAATTAATTGTTCCTTGAAATTGCGATACATCAATTCCTTTTGTACCAGAAACATTTATTACTGGATTTGTCGTGTTTCCTGTATTATTAGAAGAACCTTCACTTGTATTATGATTGTTATCTTGATTATTACTAACACTATCTGCATTTACAAAAAAGGTTGCACTAACTCCACCAATAATATCTCCATATCTGGATTTTTCATATACAGTAACTGTATGCGTTCCAACCGATAATCCTTCTGTACTAACCAATTTTCCAAATCCAGCATTCACTGTTTTTCCATCATATTTATTCATAAAATAAACAACATCTGGTCGAACATACCTCTGTGCTGTTGCTTTGAAAATTCCATCAATATAAATTTCAACACTTGCTATTTCGTCTTGTGCAACTGCCCAGCCATCAACAATTAAATTCGTACCTATTTTTTGTACAGTTCCATTTCTTGGAAAGTCCAAACACATTTCACCTAAATACTGCTTATTCTTCTTCATAAAATTTACCTCTGAGGCATAAATCAAATCCCCATATCTTGAAATTTCTTCAATACGCAAAACATGTCCTCCAATCCCTAATTGCGTAATATCTATTGCAGTACAAAAACCAGCTTTAGGTGTATTAGATACCCCTCCATATTCTGGTGATACAATTCTATCTACATCACCTCTTTCTATTCTATGACATTTATTTTCTAAAACAGTTCCATCTAAAATAACTCGAATCGTTGCTTCTTTATCTGTTGACACTGCCCAACCTTCAATTTTTATATTATTTACTTCTTGCTTCACAAATTCTGCCATTTGTGTTGGTGTTTCCAGATAAATCTTTCCTCTATATTTTTTATTTTCTACATCTATTTGAACTGCTGCTACACTAATAATATCACCATATTGTGATGTTTCCTGTACCACCAAAGTATGTCTTCCAACTGGCATTTGACTAATATTAATAACATATTCAAATCCTGCTCTTGGTGTATTTTGAGTTCCCCCATACTCTGGAGAAACAATATAATCTACATCACCTCTGATTGTTCGATATGCTTCTCCAATCCTTTCACCATCCAGAAAAACTTGAACAGTGGCATCTTTATCTGTTGACACTGCCCAACCAATACAAGTTATTTCTGTAACATCTTGTTTCACTAAAACAGTACTTATATTTGGACTATCAATATACATTCTGCCTTTATATATTTTATTTTCTATTTGAATTTGTATTTCACTCGCACAAATTACTTCTCCATATCTAGACAATTCTTGTACTGTTATTGTATGCTTTCCTGTCACCAAATTAGCTATATTTAAACTATATTCAATACCTGCTTTAGACGTAATTGCTGTTCCACCATATTCTGGCGAGACGATATAATCTACATCACCTCTTTGGCATCTTGTAGCATTTCCGACTACATTTCCATCTAGTAAAATCTGGACCGTTGCTTCCTTATCATCTGATACTGCCCAGCCCTGAACTTTTATGTTTTGACAATCTGGTCTGATAAATGTTTCTGCATTATTGGGACTATCAATATAGCTTCTTCCTCGATACTTCTTGCTTTGTACTATTATTTCTGTTTGACTTGATGTAATTAAATTCCCTTGACTGGATAATTCTTGTACTGTTATTTTATGATTTCCTATACCTATTTGGTTACTATCTAACACAAAATAAAAACCTGCATTTGCTGTTAGTTCTACTCCGCCATATTCTGGTGATACCAAATAATCTACATCGCCTCTTTTGGTTCTCACACAATTTCCTATCACATTTCCATCTACTAAAATTTGAACCGTTGCACCTTTATCATTTGATACTGCCCAGCCTATTACTTCAATTTTTTCACAATCTGGTTTTACTAATATCTTCCCATTACTCGGACTATCAATATAACTTCTTCCAATTATATCAATAGAATTTTGAACAATTGGCATTTCTATTTCATTTTTTATCTCAATTTTTTCTTTGGTTTCTTGTATTTCATTTGGTGTTTCACAAACATTATCTTCTAAATTTTCAATTTCTGTGGCTAATACATAAGTTGTAAATGCAAATAAAAAAATAAAAGATATACAAATCATCAATATTTTATTTTTCATTGGACCTCCAAATCCTCCAATAAAAACCTTAAATAAAAATAATTAAAAATTATATCTTTTATATACTCTCATATA
>CATLEX010000028.1 GCA_949927455.1 uncultured Clostridia bacterium | reverse complement strand
GAAAAGGAAAATTAGATGGAAAAAAATAATAGAAATGTATTATTAATGGAAAAGTTGACAGAATTAAATGAATTAGAAATAACAAAAATGAAGATTTTGACAGCGATTTTTATCAAAACATTACAAGAAATAAAGAATAAAAAAGTACAATCTATGGAATCTAATTTTGAAGAACAAGCCAAGGTTTATGGGCAAGATTTGGCAGATTATCAAGAAGTTTATTATGAAATAATGAACAAATATAAAGACCAAATAGAGCAAATAATAGAACGATATAATGAGTTATTTATTAATATTCAATTAGAACTTCAAGAGGCAGAGTGTAACCAAAAAATTGCGATTACAAATTTCAAGAAAAGCTTTGATATAAAGCTTGAAGCTATAAACGTTTCAAAAGAAAATCTAGCACAAGATTATAGTAAGAAAATGCTTGCTTGCATGCAGAAAAAGGAAAATTATGATGTTATTATTAAAGCATGTCAAAAAGAGCTTGAGGATTGTGTAGAGGAGGCAGAAAATAAATTAAATAGTTTATTTATCAATAAGGCAGGGCAACTTGTATTAAGGGAAGAGAGTTTTTTTACAAAGTTAATGGATAAAATCAAAAATATGTTTACGGGAAGAACAAAATTTAATACATATTGTATTGAATCAACTAATGTAGAATTAGAAATGATAGAGAGAAAACTTCCAGATCATATTAAACAAATTCGTCAAAAGACAATTCATTTTGTTGCCAAAATAAAACAAGCAAAAGATGAGACTAATTTGATATTTGAAAAGATGAAGTAGCAAAAATTAGGAAAGGAATGAAATTAATCATGAGTAATTTAGGAAGTATTGAAGTTAGTGGGAAACATGTTAATCTAGATACAGCGTCTTTAGAAAAATTGAAAATGCTTTTTGAAAAAGTAAGTGATAGTGAAGAAATGTTAAAACAGGAGATGGATACGATACTAAGAAGATTAATGTAAAGGAGAAAAACGAAATACATGGAAGAGAGAAAAACAAAAGCAGAGGAATATTGCAAGAGAGTTGACCAAATTATTCAAGAAATGGATGAAGATAGACCTCTTGAAGAAATTAAGTTGATGATAAATGAATTGAGCAATTGTGAGAAGAATTTAGAAGAAATAAAAACGGAATATGAGAAAGAAGAAAAAAGACTGTTTGAGAAAAATGGCGGTGGGACAGATAGTTTTGAGGCATTAGCAACAGAAAATATGTTAAAAAAGATAAATTGGGTTTTGGAAGAAATTCCAAGCTCTGTTGAATTAGCTCAAACAGTTATTGATGGAAATAATAATAGAGAAGAAAGTTTACAAGCACAAAATTTGCCAGAAAGAGATTTGCCACAATTTTTTGGAAAAGGTTCAGAAGAAACAGAGATTGAAAAAGAGGGACTAAATACTGAAGAAGATCCAAATTATGAAGTAGAGGATGTGCAGGATAGAGGAGAAAGAGTAGAATTAGATTTAGAACCAGAAGTCGAGGAATATGGGGTGAGAGCTGTGGAAGAAACGGAAGAGTTACAAGGAGCTCAAGTCATTACAATTGATATGGGAAAACCAGTAGAACAAGGCTATTTGGAGTTAGCTGGAAGAATTGTAGGAGAAAGAGAAGGTATGAAGGATCCAGCAAAAGTTGTGGAAAACGGAAGTGGGGATAGCCGAAATGTTATGCTTATAATAAACAAAAAATTGATGCCAAAAGAACCTGCTTTAGAATCCAAAAGCCAAAACGGATTAAACGGATTAAAAGATTATGAAAGAGAAAGAGGAGACGAAGAATAAAAAATATGGCAGAAAAACTGCCATTTTTTTATAAAATACTTTTATTTTATATTACTTTCACGCACAATATAAATTGGTCTTTTTTTCACTTCTAGATAAGTTTTTGACAAATATTGTCCAATGATGCCAAGAGAGAATAATTGAATTCCACTTACCATAAAAATGATACAGACAAGTGAAGGCCAACCACTAGTTGGATCTCCAAGCACTAAAGTTTTGATAATAATAATCACAATAAAAATGAAAGAAACAAGGCAGAATAAAAGTCCAATGAGTGATGACAAAATAAGTGGTGTAGTGGAAAATGCAGTAATGCCTTCTAGGGCATATGAAACTAATTTCCAAAAAGACCATTTTGTTTCGCCAGCTACTCTTTGCACATTTTCGTATTCAATCCATTTGACATGGAAACCAACAAAGGTGAAAAGCCCTTTGGAATAGCGATTGTATTCTTGAAGAGATAGAATGGCATTTACAACATTTCTTTTCATGAATACATAATCACGAGCTCCGTCGACCATTTCAATTTTAGACATTTTGTTAATAATTTTATAAAACATTCTAGCAAAAAAGCTACGAATGACAGGTTCACCTTTACGATTGGTTCTGCGCGTTCCAACAGCATCATAATTTTCTTTTGTGACAGATTGGTACATTTCTTTCAAAAGATAAGGTGGGTCTTGTAAATCAGCATCCATAAGCGTGACAAAATCACCAGTGCAATTTTCAAGTCCAGCTAAAATAGCAGCTTCTTTACCAAAGTTTCTGGAAAAAGATAGATATTTAATACGACTATCTTTTTGTTCTAATTTTTTAATTTCTTCTAGTGTGTTGTCACAAGAACCATCATTAACAAAAATAAATTCAAATGTAACATTTTCAAAAGTGGTTATATTTTTGGTTAATTCTTCATAAAATAATAGTAAAGTTTTTTCCTCATTGTAACAAGGCACAATAATTGAAATCTTTTTCATGAATTTTTCTCCTTATATTAGTAAATATCTTATAAATTATACCACAAATGAAAAAAAATTACAATATATTGATTAAAATTTCAAAAAGAGGTTGAAATTTTTGTGAAAATGTAATATAATTGTAATACGATTGTAATGAAAATGAAATATTGTGCTTATTTTAGGATAAATAGATAAGTTTTAGAAGGGAAGAATGTTGATGTTTGGACAAGATATTGGAATTGATTTAGGAACAGCTACTGTCATTGTATATGTAAAAGGAAAAGGGATTGTTTTGCGCGAGCCCTCTGTTGTTGCGGTAGATAATCTATCAGGTGAAGTGTTGGCTGTTGGACATGAAGCAAGACGAATGCTTGGAAGAACACCAGGAAACATAATAGCAACAAGACCATTAAGAGATGGTGTAATTTCAAATTATACAAATACAGAAAAAATGCTAAAGTACTTTATTAATAAAATAAGAGGTAGATTTATTTTTTCGCCAAGAATTATGATATGTATACCTTCACAAGTAACGGAAGTAGAAAAAAAAGCAGTAATTGATGCTGCTTCTAATGCAGGAGCTAGACGTGTATATTTGATAGAAGAACCAATTGCAGCAGCGATTGGTGCTGGTTTAGATATCTCAAAACCTTCTGGAAACATGATTGTGGATATTGGTGGTGGAACGACTGATATTGCAGTGATTTCTTTAGGTGGAGCAGTAGTTAGCACTTCGATTAAAGTAGCAGGGGATAGATTTGATGAGGCAATTGTTCGCTACATTAAGAAAAAGCACAATGTGATGATTGGAGAAAGAACAGCTGAAGAATTAAAACTAAATATTGGTTGTGTATATCCCAAATTTCAAGATATGGAAATGGATGTTCGTGGTAGGGATTTAATCACAGGACTTCCTAAAACAATCACAGTGTATTCAAGTGAGATGCTAGAAGCTTTAGAAGAACCATCTATGCTCATTGTTGATGCCGTCCATAATGTTTTGGAAAAAACACCACCAGAGCTTGCCTCAGATATTAGTGATAAAGGAATTTATATGACAGGTGGAGGGTGTTTAATTGACGGATTGGATAAATTAATTCAAGAAAAAACAGGAATTAATGTCATGATTGCAGAGGATTCTATTTCATGTGTTGCCATTGGAACTGGAAAAGCATTAGATAATTTAGATAATTTGGATAGAAACAGAAGATAGTAGGAAAACAAAGGAGGAATTTAAGAAAGTGAGAAAAATAGTAAGTTTTATAGTTGTAATGCTGGTTTTGTTGTTTGGGCTAACGGGTTGTGGTAGTGAAGAAGTAGGAAATAACACAGCAAATGCAGTAAAAAATACAAGTAAAAGCAGTAACCAAATGAATACGCAAAAAGGGGGAGAAAAAGTGAATATAGATTATAAAACAGCAGCTGAAAAGCAAATGGCTATGCCACAAGTAGGAGATACCATTGCAATTTTTCATATTAAAAATTATGGTGATATAAAAGTAAAATTTTTTGAGAATGTAGCACCAAAAGCAGTTGAAAATTTTGTGACACATGCGAAAAATGGTTATTATAATGGAGTAATTTTTCACCGAGTGATTGATGAATTTATGATTCAAGGTGGAGATCCACAAGGAACTGGAACAGGTGGAGAAAGCATTTGGGGAAAAGATTTTGAAGAGGAATTGTCAGAAGAATTGGTGCCATATAGAGGTACTTTGTGTATGGCAAGTAGAGGATTACAAAATAGTCCAAGTTTGGGAAGCCAATTTTTCATTACACAGGCACATTATGATGAACAAACAGCAGGCTATATGAAAAGTTATAATTATCCAACAGAATTATTAGAGCAATATAAAAATTATGGTGGTTATTTGAGTTTGTATCAGCAATATACGATTTTTGGGCAAGTGTATGAAGGAATGGAAGTAGTGGATAAGATTGCTGCTGTGGAAACAAACGAGCAAGATGATAAACCTCTAGAAAATGTTGTGATTGAAAATATTGAAGTAGGTACTTTTGAATAAAATATTTTTTGTAATAAATTTTTTACCTTCTGCCAAAAATAATGGTAGGAGGTTTTTGTTTTATGGAAGAAAAAAAGAAACATGTTACAAAATATGGAGAGTTTATTCCAAGTTATTATGCATGGATAGGGTTAGATGAGCAAAAAGAGATTGTAGAGCGATTAGAAAATATGACAAAAACACAAAAATAACTTGCTATTTTTCCTATTTTAGTATATGATAAAATAAATTAAAATAGGAGAAAATTAATGAAAAATATAGAGGAAATAAAGAAGGAAGCAAATTGGTGTTTGAATTGTAAATTAAAACCTTGTAGTACAAATGGTTGTCCAATGAATACAAACATTCCAGAATTTATTAATAAAATAAAAGAAGATCAGTTTGAGGAAGCGTATAAAATATTATTGGATAATAATATATTTAGCCATGTATGTAGTTTGGTGTGTCCACAAGAAGATCAATGTGAAGGAAAATGTGTACGTGGTGTGAAGCAAACGCCAACTCAAATTGGTAAATTAGAAAAATTCATTAATGAGTGGGCGCTTGAGAATAAGGTACCATATAAAATAGCAAAAGCCAAAGAAAATGGCAAAAAAATAGCGATTATTGGTTCGGGACCAGCTGGAATTGAATGTGCCATAGAACTTTTGAAAAATGGATATGATGTGACAATTTTTGAGAAAGAAAAGAAGGCTGGGGGAATTTTGTGGTATGGAATACCTGATTTTAGATTGCCAAAGAAAATTGTTGAAACAATTATTGGGCAACTTGAAGTGTTAGGGGCGCAAATTAAAACAGAAATGACTTTGGGAAAAGATGTTACAATTGAGGCTTTGAAAAAAGATTTTGATGCTGTTTTTTTAAGTCTTGGTGCCGGAAGTTCTACTGTATATTCACTAGCAGATGGCAGTTTTGAGAAACTTTATTTATCAGACGAATTTTTGAAAGCATATAATGAAAATCAATTTTTAGATCATTTAGGAAAAGTAGTTGTAATTGGTGGTGGAAATGTGGCTATGGATGCTTCTAGAGCAGCAGTCAAAATGGGAGCTGAGAGTACGAAGATATTGTATCGTAGAGATCAAGAACATATGCCAGCAAGAAAGATTGAACTAGAAGAAGCAATTGAAGATGGTGTGGAATTTGTACCACTTACGCGTGTCATATCTGCCAATGTAGAAAAGGGAAAATTGCAATCACTAAATTGTATTAAAACCGAAATTGTGGACGGAAAAGCTGTTGATAAACCAAGTACAGAGTTTACAGTAGAAGCTGATACAGTTGTTTTTGCAATTGGTCTAAAACCTGAAAAAAGTCTTTTGGAAAAAGAAGGTATCAAGTTAAATGATTGGGGAATGGTTGAAATTGATGAAAATGGTATGACTAATATAGATGGAGTTTTTGCTGGTGGAGATTTAACAGAAAGTAAATCCACAGTTTGTAGAGCATTGGCAGCTGGAAAAAAAGCAGCTTTAGGAATTATGAAACGAGTGTAAAATAAAAAATGAAAAAATTTGAAAAAAATTAAAAAAAGGTATTGACAAATAAAAAACAATAGTTTATAATAAATCTTGTCGTTAGGAAATAATGGTAAGATTTATTGATATGCAGGTGTAGTTCAATGGTAGAATTCCAGCCTTCCAAGCTGGCTATGCGGGTTCGATTCCCGCTACCTGCTCCATTAGGGAAGTCATTGTATTAGAGAGAGGTCTAGTATGATGGCTTTTTAGTTGTGTTTTTTTGTAAAAACTTGACAATTTTATGTAAATGTGATATAATAAATAAAACTAAAGGAGGTATGTATATGCTACTACGGATAATACTGGGAAGCATGGTGTGTGTAATCGTAATAATAATTTTATTTATTAGTGCAGTTTGTGTAACAGTCTGGAAGGTAATGGTTCCAACCCAATACATTTGTGTGGTTTTTGATGAGGTGTTTGGAATGTATCTGTCAGAAGGAGTTTTTTCAAGAAATCAGCCTGAGCATATTATAGTTGGAAAAATCAGGATAGAATTTTCTAACTTGGAAGAGGCCTGTAATGAAGTAGAAAAGTATGTTGATGCAACTTTAAAAGGTTATGATAAACATACTTGGCTCAATGTTGCTCCTGAATGGAAGAAAAGCAGGGATAAACTGCTTGAGATAAGATGCAGAATAAACTGGCTGAGAAAGAAGCTTTAAAAAGAAAAGAGCATGGGAAACCATGCTCTTTTTGAAATATAAGATGGATTTTAGTTTTCTTGTTCTTATTTAGCCCATTTTACCTCATAACTGACCAACCACTTATTATTTATTTAGTTAGTAAAAATTAATCCCAATATAAATAATCAAATATTAGACTATAATATGAGGAGTACTCACCCCAAAAATTCCTTCTCTACCATTTAAAATCGTGTAATGCTATTTACTATGCATTAAAAATGCATATGGCTCAAATTCCGTATGATACGAGAAAAAATGGGGAGTTCAACTCAAAATTGCATAAAAATTTAAGAAAAATGCATTGTGAATGCGTTATAGTTCTGGTAATATAGGATTTCTTAAAGCAGAAATAGAAAACTTGTAATGTCCTACAGAAAAATTACCTGCTCCATTAGAGAAGTCATTGTATTAGAGAGAGGTCTAGGATGATGGCTTTTTTGTTATACTATATTCAAAGATATATTTTAATTTACACATTCATACTTTTATTCAGAAGAAAATATATAAATTCGAGCAAAATAAACCCACCTCGGTTATTTAATGAGGTGGGTTGCTTAATTTTTTTATTACTTCAATGAGTTGGATTTTTTCTGCTGCTTTTACTTTTTCAGCAACATCTTCTGCTGTATCAAGTGGTAAAACATCAATTTGAGTTTGAGAAATAATATTGCCTTCGTCATATTGATGATTAACATAGTGCACAGTTGCGCCACTGACTTTTTCATGAGCATTTACAACTGCTTCATGCACTTTCATGCCATACATACCTTTTCCACAAAATTTTGGAATGAGAGAAGGATGTGTATTAATAATCGTGTATTTTTCGACTAATTTTGAACCAATTTTTTTTAAGTAACCAGCCAAAACAATCAAATTTACAGAATAATTTTTTAACACATTTTCCAATTCTAAATCAATTTGACTAGCTTTTTTATTTTGTATTACATATGTTTCAATACCAGCATTTTTGGCACGTTCTAACGCATAACAATCAGCCATATTTGAAATAACTAAATCAATTTTACAATTTGGTAATTCTTGTGTCTCAATGGCATTGATAATTGCTTGTAAAGTGGTGCCTCCTCCAGAGGCAAAAACGACTAAATGATACATAATAATTTCCTTTATTCTTCAAAATTTTTTCCTGTAATTAATTGATAAGCTTCTTTATATTTTTGAGCTGTTGTAGCAATCACTTCTTGAGGAATTTTTTCTTTATTTTCAGGTTGATATCCACTTGATTTTATCCAATCTCGTAGATATTGTTTATCAAAACTTTTTTGAGATTGTCCAATTTTATAATCGCTAGCTGGCCAAAATCTACTTGAATCAGGCGTTAAGACTTCGTCTGCTAATACTAAGTTTCCATTTTCGTCTAAACCAAATTCAAATTTTGTATCTGCAATGATAACGCCTTTGGAAGCAGCGTATTCGGCACATCTGTTATAAATTTCAAGAGATTTTGTGCGCAATTTTTCAGCCAATTCTAGACCAATTATTTCAGTACATTTTTCAAATGAAATATTTTCGTCATGGTCACCAATTTCAGCTTTTGTAGAAGGAGTGAAGATGGCTTCTGGTAATTTTTGTGATTCTTGCAAACCTTCTGGTAATTTGATTCCACAAACAGTGCCATTTTCTTGATAACTTTTCCAACCAGAACCAGTAATATAGCCCCTTACAATACATTCAATTGGAAGCATTTTTAGTTTTTTAACAAGAGCTGATCTTCCTTCAAATTCAGTTTTTTGAAATTCTTCTGGGAAATTAGCTAAGTTGGTTGATATAATGTGATTTGGAATAATATCTTTTACATAATCAAACCAAAATTCAGAGATTTGATTTAAAATTTTTCCTTTATTAGGAATAGAAGCAGGCAAAATATAATCAAATGCAGATATTCTATCAGAAACAACCAATAATAATTTATCTTCATCAATTTCATAAATTTCGCGAACTTTTCCGCTACTTAATTGTTTTATCATAATTTTTCTCCTTTTATTTTTTTGTTTATATTTATAAATTTACATATTTTTCATATATTCTTCGTAACCTTGTGATTGTAATTTTTCATCTTTGGCAATCACACTTTCTTTTAAAGATGCTTTGTAATCAATCATTTTTTGTTTAATTGTTTCATCTGAAATGCCTAAAATAGTGGTGGCTAAAATGGCAGCATTTTTGGCTCCATTAATAGCAACAGTTGCAACAGGAATTCCAGAAGGCATTTGTACAATGGAGTAAAGAGAATCAATTCCATTTAAAGTTTTGGTATAAATTGGAACACCAATAACTGGAATTGGAATTTGAGCAGCAATTACACCTGGCAAATGTGCAGCACCTCCAGCGCCTCCAATGACTACTTTTACTTTTTTCTTTTTTAATTCTTCCACATATTCAGTAGCTTTTTCAGGCGTTCTATGAACAGAAAGAATTTTCATTTCGTATGAGATGTTCATGTCGTCTAGAAATTTGGCAGCATCTTTCATAATATTTAAGTCTGAATCACTCCCCATAATAATGGCAACATCAATATTTTCCATAATAAGACCTCCTAATTTTTTTAAAATTATATCGTATTTTGTAAGATTTTGCAAGGTTTTTATAAAAAGTTTTAATGAAAATTCAGAATAAAAAAAGCATCTTAAAAATGCTTTTTAAATCAAGTTATGTAATTAAATTTTCTAAAATTTTTGGATAAATACTAGAGGCATTTGTATTCCAATTATTGACAATTTGACTAGCTTGTTCTTTGGAAGAAACTAAAATTTCTGTCTTGAAAATAGCTTCATGATTTTCGATAATTTTGCAAGTAACTTTAAATTCACTATTTGAGACAGGATTATATTCTGCTGAAATGGAAAATTTATCTTTGATAGAGCTAAAGCTTTTTTTGAATTCGCTATCAATTTGTAGTTTTGTAATACCTGGAATTAAGTCTAACGTAAGTTCTAATGCACTTGTGCCTTCTTGTGTTAATTCATATAACTCAATTTCGCTATTTTTATTTTTGATAATATAATGGTCTTCTAATAAGTCGCTTAAAAATTGTTGAAAATAAAAGTAGTTGATTTCTGAGACAGCAATAATAAGCTCTAATAATTCTTTGTAAGAGAGTGGTTTTCCAACTTTTTTTAAAATATATAAAATTAAAATTTTATCTTCTGCTAACATAGTTTGATTTTCTTGTTCATTCATTTTAGTTTCAGGCACCTCCTTTAAAATAGAAAGTTTTTTGTTATTATATCACAAAAATTGCAATATGTAAAATTTTTTTTGAAGAAATTGTAACAAAAATGTTGAAATTATCTTAAGATAAAGATATAATAATATAAATTAAACTAAGAAAAGGTTAGGAGGCAAATTTTGAGAAAGTATTTTGGAACAGATGGAATTAGAAGAATAGCGAATTTGGAATTAACGCCAGATTTAGTTTTTAGAGTGGCAAAGGCAGGAGCGTATGTTTTAACAAAACATTCCAACCATGTGCCAACCATTTTAATTGGAAGAGATACGAGAATTTCAGGAAGTTTAATTGAAAGTGCTATGACAGCAGGTTTTTTAAGTTATGGTGCGAATGTAAAATTGTTAGGTGTTATGCCAACACCAGCAGTTGCTTATTTGACAAAAAAATTAAAGGCAGATGCGAGTGTTGTTATTTCAGCATCTCATAATACTTTTGAGTTTAATGGGGTAAAATATTTTAGTAATAAAGGTATGAAAATTCCAGATGAAATTGAGGAAGAAATTGAAGAAATTATGGATTCTGAAAAGTTATCTAGCTTAATGGCAGTTGGCGACAAAATTGGTGTTTCAGAGGAAGCAAGTCGTTATTTGTATGAATATGTTCAGTTTTTTAAAAATATTTTTGGGAATGATTTAAAAAATAGCTCTTTAAAAATTGGAATTGATACAGCAAATGGAGCGACATCAAGTGTGGCTGGCATGATTTTTTCAGAATTAGGTTTGGATTTTGAAGTGATTCATCATAGCCCAAATGGAGTAAATATTAACGAGAATTGTGGCTCTACTCATTTAGAAGCAATTTCTGCTTATGTCAGAGAACATCATTTGGATTTGGGAATTGCGTATGATGGAGATGGTGATCGTTGTTTAGCTGTTGACGAAAATGGTGAAGTGATGGATGGAGACATCATTATGGCCATTTTGACCGAATTTTTGAAAAGACAAGATAAATTGAAAAAAGATAGCTTGGTTGTGACAGTTATGAGTAATCTTGGTATGAAAAAATATGCGGATGAAAATGGAATTAATCTTGTTTCAACAAAAGTTGGAGATAGATATGTTTTGGAAGAAATGCTAAAAAATGGCTATAATCTGGGGGGTGAACAGTCTGGTCATGTAATTATGTTAGATTATAATCCAACAGGAGATGGAATTTTAACTTCATTAATGCTCATTAAAGCCATTTTGGATATGAAAAAGAAGGCATCTGAAGTCAGAAAAATTGTAAAAATTTATCCACAAGTTTTAATTAATGCAGTTGTTTCAATTGATAAAAAAATGGATTATGAAAAAGATGAAGAAATTAAGAAAAAAATAGAGGAATTAGAAAAAGAATTTGCAGGAAATGGTAGAGTTTTAATTCGTCCTTCTGGAACAGAACCAAAAGTGCGTGTTATGATTGAAGGAGATAATCAGGAATATATCACACAAAAAGCACAGGAACTTGTAAGTTTGATTGAGCAAAAATTAAAATAAGAGAATTGTACAAAGGAGGAATATAATTTTGGAGGGAATATTTTTTACATCAGAACCATTGATTTTGATTATGCTTGCATTAATTACACTATTATTAATTGTTCTTGGCAGAAAATTAGAAACACCATATTTATCAATTATTGTGGTGATTTATGGTTTAGGTTTGTTGGTGTACCACACAGTTTGTTTAAATAGTGCACCAAATAGTGCAGAACTATCACCATTTTATTTTTCAATTGCAGTGGATTTAGTGGTATTATTTTTAGGATTTATTACGTATTTGTGGATTGATGATATTTATGCTAAAAATGAAAATCAGAAAAGTTATAGTGATGCACTTTCATGGTTCTGGGATAAATTATAAAATGCGTTAAGAAAGAAAGGATACAAGTATGGAAAATAAAAAATTTTATATAACAACACCAATTTATTATCCAAGTGGTAAATTTCACATTGGAACAGCCTATGCAACAACACTTGCAGACACAGTAAAACGTTATAAGCAATTGCGAGGTTATGATGCGTATTTTTTGACAGGTTTAGATGAACATGGGCAAAAAATTCAAACAGTAGCGCAAAAATGTCATCAGGAGCCACAAGAATATGTTGACCAAATGGCAGAAATTTGTCAGAAATTATGGCAAGAAATGGATATTTCGTATGATGATTTTATTCGTACAACAGAGTCACGTCATGAAGTAGCAGTTGATAGAATTGTTGAGAAATTTTTAGCGAATAACGATATTTACAAAGGGCAATATGAAGGTTGGTATTGTATGCCTTGTGAAACTTACTTTACAGAAACGCAATTAGTAGACGGAAAGTGTCCAGACTGTGGCAGAGAAGTGAAGCTAATGCAAGAAGAATCTTATTTTTTCAATATGAAAAAATATCAAGATTGGTTGATTCAGTTTTATGAGGAAAATCCAGATTTTATTGTTCCAGTTTCTAGAAAAAATGAGATTTTTAGCAATTTTATTAAGCCTGGCTTAGAAGATTTGTGTATTAGTCGAACGACATTTGATTGGGGTATCAAAATGAAAAATGACCCAAAACATGTGTTGTATGTTTGGGTGGATGCACTAACAAATTATATTACAGCTCTTGGTTATGGCTCTGATGATGATAGTTTGTTCCAGAAATATTGGCCAGCTGATTTGCATATTGTGGGAAAAGAAATCATTCGTTTTCATGGGATTTATTGGCCGATTTTTCTAAAAGCGCTTGGCTTGGAATTGCCGAAAAAGATTTATGCACATAGCTGGCTTGTTATGAAAGATGGCAAAATGTCAAAATCAAAAGGAAATGTTATTTATCCAGAAACTTTAATAGAGCGTTATGGTTTAGATAGTTTGAAATATTATTTGCTAAGAACCATGCAATTTGCGACAGATAGTGTGTTTACTCCAGAAGACTTTGTAGACCATTATAATTTTGATTTGTGTAATGATTTAGGAAATCTTTTAAATCGAACCATTGGTATGATAAATAAATATTTTGAGGGAAATATTCCAATAGAATTTGCGCAAAAAAATGAAGTAGATGATGAATTAGAAAGCTTTACGTTAAATGAAATTGCTGAATTTGAGAAGAATATGGACGAGTTATATATTGCCAATAGTTTGTCAAATATTTGGAAAATCATTAACAAAACTAATAAATATATTGATGAAACAGCGCCTTGGGTTTTGGCAAAAGAGGAAAACAAAGAAAAATTAAAATCAGTGATGTTTCATTTGGCAGAAAATTTAAGAAAAATTGCTATTTTATTAAAACCATTTATCAATGACACAGCAAAGAAGATGTTTGCTCAATTAGGCTTCCATTCAGAAGATTTAAAAACATGGAATTCTTTAAAGCCGTATACGCAAATTCCGCAAAATATAAAAGTTACTGAAAAAGGAGAGCCATTGTTTATGAGAAAAGATAGAGAAGAAGAAATTGAATTTATCAAAAATGCGATGAAAGTTTAAGTAAGAAATGGAGAAAAAATGAACAAAAAAATTATCATTATAAATGGCTCAGGTGGAGTTGGAAAAGATACATTTGTAGAATTTTGTAGTGAGTTTGCCAAAGTAAAAAATATTTCTTCTGTGGATAAAGTGAAGGAAGCAGCTGAAATCTTAGTAGGTTGGAAGGGTGAAAAAGACGATAAAAGCAGAAAATTATTAGTAGATTTAAAACAGCTTAGTATTGATTATAACGATTATCCGATGACGTATATTAAGAACGAGGCAGAAGATTTTGTAGCAAATCCAGAACAACAAATGATGTTTGTGCATATTCGAGAGATTTCGGAGATTAAGAAAGTCAAAGAGATTTTGAAAGCAAAAACTTTGCTCATTACCAGTTCAAGAGTGGAAAAAATTTTGACCAATCAGTCAGATGCAAATGTTGACCAATATGAATATGACAATTATATTGCAAATGATGGAAGTTTAGATGAGTTAAGAGAAAAGGCAAAGCAGTTTGTATTAATGGAGAATTAAATGGATAGAATAGGTTTTTTTGGTGGTTGCTTTAATCCTATAACAATTGCTCATATGATATTGATAAAACAAGTAATTGAACGTGAAAATTTAGCAAAAGTGTATTTTGTTCCAATGGGAGATTGGTATCCCAAGAAAAATCTGATTTCTTTGGAACATCGCAAAAAGATGTTAGAATTGGCTTTTGAGGAAGAAGAAAAATTAGATATTTTGGATATTTCAAACAAAGATCAGAAAACACATGCTATTGATACTTTTCAAAAAATAGATACTCAATTTCCAAATGCAGAACGATTTTTTATTATGGGAACTGACAATTATGAAAAAATGAAAACTTGGAAAGACCAAGAAAAACTGAAAAAATATCAGTATATTATATTGGATAGAAATGCAGGAAATACTAAAGATATTAGTGCAACACTTGTTAGAGAAAAAATAAAAAAGCAAGAAAATTTTGAAGATTTAGTGCCAAAACAAATTATAAACTATATGAAAGAAAATAATTTATATAAATAGAGGAGAACAAGTGAGAGGAAAAATTGTTAATTTGTGTATTGGTGGTATGAATATTGTTTTTGGTATTTTAATACTGGTTTATACCATTTATATACCGCAAGAAGTGCTAGATTTGACAATGCAAGAATTGAGTGTCACAAAAGCAATAGAAAAAGCAATTTATATTATTTTGATGCTGGTTGTTGGAATTGATGTGTTTCAATATCGAAATTCTATGGACAATAGCAAATTAAAAACAGGTTACTTATTTGGTTTTTTTGCGCTCAGTTTTATTTTCATTAAAGAACCAGCTATTGCTTCCTTTACGATTATTTCAGGCATACTTGTTGTGATTGAAACTTTTAAAGATACCATAGTAGATATTGATAGTACAACTGGTATTTCAATTGTTGGTGTAATAATTGTAGCAATTATGATTTTAATTGGAATTTCCTTTTTTTATGAAAATTTAGGGGAATATATTAAAAATCAAGAAAATAAAAATAATCAAGAATATTCTAGTGATTATTTTAAATATGTAACAGAATTAGATATAGATGATATTTATATTAATGTAAAAAAAGATGGTAAATATGGCTATATTAATCAAAATGGAGAAATTGTAATTGATTTTATGTATGACTATGCAAGTCCATTTGTGAAGATTACGAAGTTTGATAAAAATTTTCAAGTTGCACTTGTTTGTGAAAAAGGAACATCTAAAGTCATTATGAAAAATAAAAGAACAGTTTTGTCTTATCATTCTGAAACTTCAGAAGAAAATTATGAAGCCAAGAAACAAGAATTAGAAGATATTTACAAAAATACATTAGAACAAACTGGTGAAATGGAATTTGAAATTGCTCAAAAGACGAATTCTATGAAAACAGCGCTAAGATATCAAGAGATATCTGAAGATTATACGTATCGTTATGATTATAATGAGGAATATGATATTATTGTTACACAGTCAAATTTAGGGTTGGGAGATAAATTTGAACTAGCTAAAAAAGATGACTTAAATATTCGCATTATATTAGATTGTGAAAATATAGATTACGACGAAAATTACGTATATTTATATAGTAATTTAACTATTCCATTTTATGATGTTTCTAGCAAAGAGCAAGGGTGGTTTACTAGGTATGGCAAGAAAAATGTTATGACAGGAAAAGCACAAATTTTAGATTTTATGGATGATAAAATTTTGCTCAAAAATTACAATGATAATACCATTTATTTTATCGATGTAAATGGTGAAATTATATCGGATTTATATGAAGCTATTTACATTCTAGAAGATAGATATATTATAAAAAATAGTAATCATAAATATGCTGTGATAGACCAAAATTTTAACAAAATTTTTGAAGAAGAATTTGACTGCATTGATACGTATCTTGCTAATTTAGGTTTATATATTGTTGCTAATACTAATGAAGTAATTGATTTTAATGATTATGGTTTTGCTAAAATGAATTGGAAGCTTTTAAATAGTAATGGAGAAACAATTTTAGATGGAATTGAGCAAATTTATGCTAATCATTATTCCATTCCAAACAATAAAGAAATGCCATATGTTACACGTTACGAAGAATTTTTGAATCACTTAAAAAGTATTAAATTTGATTTTGTAGGTGATAAATTTTATGAATAAAAGAGAGTTCAAAATCGAACTCTCTTTATTGATAGGAAGGTTTTTCCTATTTATGACATTTGCAACTATAACTTCCACACATAGATTCGTCTTGAGGGTTACCATTAGAGCAATCTGGGCAAGCTTGAACCTCAATTTGTTTTAATTCACAAACATTATAATTACAATTATGATATTTACAGCTTTCAACTGTACAATTAATTTTTTGATTTTTTTCGTCCATAATTTGACCTCCATTTTTGATATATATTTATTATGAACAATTTTTTGATTTTTACTCAAGTCATTTTTTTGCATAAAAAGACACGTGTAAACATTGTTCGACAAGACATGACAAAAAATTATACAGAGATTAAAAATGGTGTCGAAGTGTGGCGTACGAAACACTAGAAAATTGTGCTTTTTCTCTGGACAATGAATAGAATTTAATATAAGATATTTTTGTTCAAAAGATAAAAAATTTTTTTATACTTTTGAAGTAAGTCGGTTTTTGAAAATTAAAAATTGATTTACAAAACACAAGAAAAAAATAAAATAATAGGAGGAAAAAAATGGAAGTTTTAAAAATTTCATCAAAATCAAACCCAAATTCAGTTGCAGGAGCAATAGCTGGATTAGTGAAGGAAAGTACGAGAGCAGAAATGCAAGCAATAGGAGCAGGAGCATTGAATCAAGCAATTAAGGCGGTAGCTATTGCAAGAGGTTTTGTCGCACCAGCAGGTGTAGATTTAGTTTGTATTCCAGCTTTTGCTGAAGTTCAAGTCGAAGGAGAAGACAGAACTGGTATAAAGTTAATTATAGAATCAAGAAAATAAAAGTAAAAGAAGTTACTTTGTTTATAATATAGAAGATGACGTCAATTTTTTGACGTCATTTATTTTGACAACTTATAATTTTTTCCATTTTTGTGTAGAATAATTTTAGCGATGTCAAATAGGGGGTGTTATATTGGAGAAATTTGATCCTCAAAAGCTTGCAGATAGTGAATTAGAACGAATAACACTACGAGTGGCACATAGAACGAAAGAGGAGTTGGCGACCATTGCTCAAAACGAAAATATAAGTTTAAATGCATTAATTATTAGATGTATAGAGTTTTCATTAAATAATACCAAAAAAGGCGTTAAAACACGAAAAAGGAGGAGAACAAAAGATGGAAAAAATTCAAAAAATTAATAGGAGGAAACAAGAGATGGAAAGTAAGTTAAATATGCGAGCAAAGCAAGGTATAAGTAACACAGGTATTACTTTAGTTGCACTAGTTGTTACAATTATTGTGTTGTTGATTTTGGCAGGAGTGTCAATCAATTTAGTAGCAGGAAGTAATGGACTTTTGAACAAAGCAACAAAAGCAGTAGATGTTACAAATACGGCAAAAATAAAGGAAGACATTGAGCTTAAAATTGCAGAAATGCAAATGGATTATTATAGTGATAGTAATTTACGAAATCAGTATGTAAATGTGAATGAATATATAAAAGCAGAGTTAGAAAAAGGAGTAGAACTTCCAAACGGAGCAGAAATTTCATGTGATACAACTGGAAAATTGAGTTACGAAGGCATAGAAATTGGTAGTTTGAATTCAGATGGAACGGTAACAATTGATGGTGAATTGAGTGGAAGTCAAATCGTGACGAAATATACGGTTTCGTATAATGCAAATGGAGGACAAGGAGGACCTGCAAGCAAAAAATATGCAGCAGGCGAAAGTGTAACAGTAGATTTTACGACAAAACCAACAAAAAAAGGAGCGAATTTTTTAGGTTGGGCAAGAAGTAACACAGCAACAACGCCAGAATATACAACTTCAGGAAGTTTTATAATTGATCAAAATATAACATTGTATGCAATCTGGGAAAAAAATGCTGTAGGAGTAATAGTGCCAACTAACTATGGAGATAGTGTAAATTATAGTGCCAATAACATAAATGGTTGGAAAGTATTTTTAAATGATGGAAGTAATATTTATATTATAGCAAGTGATTACGCACAAATAAATGGAGTGACGATTCCAACAGGAATAACAAATGGAACATATAACGTATATGGAGATAGTCGAACTAATTTAGTAGACTGGTTAACAACAGAGAGCAATTGGAATGTATATGTAAATGGAATTAGTGGAGCTACTGCTACGGGAGCTCCAACATTATCGCAGTTTGTAAAGAGTTATAATCAAAAAATGGGAACAAGTTATTCTGATGATACAGAACAATCTAGTGCTTTTATAAGCAATATAACAGATGTATTATACAACTCTCATGTAGGTGATGCTTGGAATGGAGTATATGGTTATTGGTTAGCTTCGGTTAGTGCGAATGACTATGCATGGCATATGGTTGCTATTGATAGTAAACTGTATGCAGATGGTTGGAATGATGTAGATATTGGTATTCGCCCACTTGTGAAATTGCCTGCTGATGCAAAGATGAGTTGGAATGGAACAGCTTGGGATTTAAGTGAATAAAAAGTTTATTTAAGGAAAGGACTGAGTGTTCTTTCCTTATTTTTGATGAAGTTTATATTGACAACCTTAAATTAATGTTTTATAATTTAGAAAATACCTCATCTCATAAAGAAATAAGAGAGATGAGGATTTTTATTTGTGAGGTATAAAAAATGAAAGAAGAAAATATAACGAGAAGAATGATTGAAGAAGTTTGTAAGGAAAAAGGAATAGAAAGAACAAATCTTTCGTATGATTGGATTATTATTTTAAAAAAGGGTAAAAAAGAGAAAAAAATAGTAAATTATCGATTTCATTTAAATGAAAAAAGAGCAACAGAACTAACCAATGACAAATATGCGACTTATGTTTTATTAAAACATTATGGAATTCCGATTATTAAACATGAGGTTTTATTTAATGAAGAAATTATGCCAGACTTAGTTTATGCTAATGATAATTTTAACCTTTTAAGAAATCATGAAAAAGTAGTGATTAAAGCGAATGATTCGTTTCAGGGAAAAGATGTCTATTTATGTGAGCACGAAAATGAAAAGTTACAAATAGTAAAACAACTTTTTGAAGAAGGAAAAGATATGCTAACGGTATGTCCTTTTATGGATATAGAATATGAATATCGAGCTATTTTTTTGTATGGAGAAATTATTTATATTTACAAAAAACAAAAGCCATTTGTTGTTGGTGATGGAAAATTAAATTTGAGACAATTGATAGAAAGAGATGTTATTTACTTAACGCAACCGAGTCAAGATATAGATTTGAAATATGTTCCTCAAAAAGACGAGCAAGTAATTGTTGGATGGAAACATAATTTGAGTAATGGAGCAATTCCAATTTTGCTTGATGAAAAAGATTTGTATTATGAACAAATCAAAAATATGGCTGAAAAAGCAGGAAAAGCATTAGATTTGAATTATGCGACTGTGGATGTTGTGGTAACAAAAGACAAACAAATTTATGTTATGGAAGTTAATTCAAATGTGTGTATTAGTAAATTTTGTCAAATAGTGCCAAATGGTTTTGAAATTGGAAAAAAAATATATGCCAAAGTGATAGACAAATTTTTTGAAAATTGATATAATGCAAACAAAGGGGAGAATACAAATGAAATTAAATCAGAAAATTTTAGTGGCTTTATTTTGTGTAGGAATATTTTTATTATTGGGAAATTATTCTTATGCAGGAACACAAAAATTAAATTCACTAGATTATGAAGCACAGCTAAATAGCGATGGTAGCATGGATGTTGTAGAAACATGGGATATTTATATTGATGAGACCAATACGTTATTTAAAGATTTTGATTTGGATGAAAGTAAATATTCTGGCATTACGAATGTGAAAGTGAAGGATTTAGATACAGGAATGGACTTAAGGGAAATCAACGAAGAAATGTATCATGTGACAAAAAATTGTTATTATGGTTTGCCAATTTCGAATTCCCAATTCGAAATTGCGTGGGGTGTAGGTTTAGATAATTCTTCAGCTACGAAAAAATACCAGATTTCTTATACCATAGAAGATGTAGTTACAGTGCATAATGATTGTAGTGAATTGTACTGGCAATTTATCGGTACAGATAATGCAGTTTCTGCTAAAAAAGTGACAGGAAAGATTATGTTGCCACAAGCCGTAAAAGAAGTTGAAAATTTAAAAATATGGGCGCATGGGGCGTTAGGTGGCGAAATTCATAAAACATCTAATGATACAGTTGAATTTTTTGTGAATCATTTGAAACCACAAACGATGTTAGAAGTTAGAATTGTTGCAGAAAAAGAGATGTTTTGGCAGAGTATGAAAAATTCCAATGAAAATCATTTAGAAGAAATTGTTTCAGAGGAAACTATATGGGCAGATGAGGCTAATCAAGGAAGAGCAAAGTATAGAAGTTTTTTCATGATTGGTGTTAGTATTTATTTTGTACTTTTAGTATTTTTTGCTACGAAAATAATGAAATATAGAAAGATTTTAAAGGAAGTTTCAAAAGAGCAATATCAAATTGATATTGGCAAATACTTTAGAGATATTCCAAGAGAAAAAGATGCCACTCCAGCAGAGGCAGCGTTTTTGTTAAAACCATATAACGAATCAGCTGTATTTTCGGCTACTTTATTGCAATTATGTTTGAAAGGTTATATATCTTTTGATGTGCAAAATAAGAATGATATCAGAATAGATTTGAAAAATTTGGCACAAAATTTTAATTTAAAACCAAGTGAAAAAACAATATTAGAGTTATTGCAGAAAATTGCTGGTTCTTCTAATACAACTTTAACAATGGAAGAAATGAAGAAGTTTGCTAAAAAGCATTATACAGAATTTGGAAAAATTCTATCAAGTTTAGAAGAAAAAGCTAAAAAGGCCAATGTAAATAATGGTAATTATGATTTAGAAAAACAGACAGAGGCTTCGAAATATAATGCAAAAGCTGGTATTTATGCAGTAGGAAGTTTAGTAATTGGCTTTTCAATTATGTTTATTTCTTGGCCAATTGTAATAGAATGGATTATATGTATAGTTATTTTATGTAAGATAGCTAAAAGAGTAAATGTTTT
>CATLEX010000027.1 GCA_949927455.1 uncultured Clostridia bacterium | reverse complement strand
TAAAAACCCTTAGATTTTATTTAATAAAAATCTTACAATTTTATTTAATAAAAATCTTCAATTTTATTTAATAAATGCGAGCAAATTTTTGCTACGCAAAAATTTTCACACCTTCTTATATCTCGGATCCATCTGGTTCTTCATCAATTGTATCTTCTTTGTTTTCTTCGTCTTTCTTATTCTTCTTTTTCTCTGGTTTATCTGGATTTTCTTGTTCTCTTTCCTCTGGTTCTTCCTGTATTTGTTTTTGCATTTCTAAAATTCTTGCAACTTCTATTTGTTGCCTAATCAAATCAGATTTTATCATTAAAATAACAGCCACCACATAAACATAAGCTACTAACAAGTAAACAACTCTAAAATATTCTGTATAAAAACCTGTCAAATAATAAGCAACATGATATAACATGCTTAAAATAATGGATAATGTGAGCGTATATATTGAAATATTCCAAGCATGTCTCATTTGAATAGCAATTCTGCAAATTCTAGCTGTAACAAAGGTGAAAATATACATAATCATCCAATCCATAAAAACGTTCACAACCTGAAAAATATATACACTAAATATCAACATAATAAATAATGTCGCAGCAATTCCCACTAATCCAATTCTGTCAATTTCTTCAATTAACTTTTCTTTATCTAAATTTTCAAATCCATATTGTTCTACAAAATCACGATATTGATATTCTGTCTCACTACCCCCAGCTTTATAGATTGCTTTATCTTTTAGAAAAATAATTCCCATACTTTTTACATCATTTTTATATTCTTGCAATTTTTCTTGCGAGATACTTTCAGCTGTATCAGTTATCATATAAAAATCATATTCTTCATCATAAGCCTGCACTTCTTTTTCAAATTGTAAATTTCCATCTGCATACAAAAAATCTGGTAATTCATTCTTCATATATTCATAGCCTTTTGAGACCATTTGCATTACAGTATACGTTTCTACAAGTGCCATTACAAAAGCCAAACATAGCACAATTAGAAAGAAATATTTAATTGCAACAGAACTTTTTTCTTCCAAAAATATACCATAATTTTCTAATTTCGTTACTGCAATTTTTACTCTCGAAAAAAATCCTATTTTTTTATTTTGGTTTTCCATTAAAAGTACTCCCTTCTAATCATACTATTTACTTGCATTGGTGGTATGTCTAACATGACTTCTGAATAAATGGTAATATCCTCTGCACCCGTTATATCAACAACCGCATGATACATTCCAATTCTTCCAATCACTGAATATTTTTTATCATTTATCATAACTTTTAATCGATTATCTTTAAAAATCTTTTTGATTTCAATTCCAACTGATTTTACATTTTCTTTTAGCGAAAAAATATCTCGATCTTTTCTCATACAAAAACCATCCATATATCCAATTGGAATAACCGCTATTTTCGTTTCTCGTTTTGTCTTAAACATTTTTCCATAACTTATATTATAACCTTTTGGCACCGTTTTTATTTCTTGAATACTTGTTTTCACTTGTCCAATTTTTTTCAAATCTTTTACACAGACTAATGTTCTGCCTTGCAAAATCGAACCTAATCTTACAGCATTCAAATTCATAATTGGATGTTTTAAAATTGCTGTACTTTCCGAACAATGTAACACTCCCGGATTTTGACCATCTTTTTTTAGCATTTCAATAATGTCTAAAAAACGGTTGAACTGTTTTCTAGTAAACCATTCATCCATGGGTCTTGCAAAATGCGTATAAGTTCCGCTTGATTTGTATTTTATCACACATTTGAAACGATTGCAAAATCTCTCTTGGATTTTTATACAAAAATCCATAACGCCCAAATCCTGTATCAATTTTTACATGTGCCTTAATTTCAAAATCATTATTTTTTGCAATTTCTTCAAGCAATTCCATTTGCTCTATCGAACTAATCGTCAAAGTAATTTTATTTTCAATCAACTTTGTTAATTCTTTTTCATTGCAAAATGGAGTAAGCATTAAGATTTCTGCCTCAATTCCTACTTCTCTTAAAAGCAGTGCCTCCTCAATATTAGCAACTGCAAAAAAATCAATTCCGCTGTTTACAAGAAATTTAGCATATTGAACTAGTCCAAGTCCCATCCCATTTCCTTTTACAACAGCAATAATTTTAGGATAGTTTCCACTATCGTCTTTGCCATGGGCTTTCAAAATTCTTCTAACTACTTTTAAATTATTTTTTAAGTCTTTTCGACTTATCATTAATTTTTTCATAGCCCTCCTAACTTAGCAAGTTCTTTTCATGCAAATCTACAAAGATTAATTTATCTACTGGAGATATTTTATCTAAATCACAATAACTTAGCCATTTGATTTCTTGAATTTCTGAGCTAGGTTCAAGTTCTCCTTCAAAATCAGCCATATAACAAGTCATTTTTACTATTATTCCTTCAGCTTTTCCATGTGCTTGCGCTTCAAATGTACCATAATATTTTATGGTGTTTCTTTTTATATTAACCGTTAATTCTTCCCTACATTCTCGAATTAACGTTTCCTCATCTGTTTCATTTTCCTCTCGTTTGCCACCTGGAATATAGAATGTATCTTTTCCTTTTGACAAAGTGGATAATATTTTCTTATCTTTTAAATAAATCCATGCTATTTTATCAATCTGTTTCATTTGGCTTTCTCCTAATTTACCATTTTCCAGTCATTTGTTTCTGCATTTTTTTGCAAAACTAATTTGTATTCTCCATTTCCCTTATCAAAATAAATTTCTTGGCAAGACGAATTTAAAGTTACTTCAAATTCATTTTTAGCACCCATTGCATTATTAAAACCAAACGTCGAATAAAATGTCAAATACAAATTATCTTCACTTTGCTTTACTTTCATTTTTCTTGTATAGCCTATACTACTTACTAGTGTTGTATGCAGTTGCAATTTAGTTCCATCTTCTGATACAGAAAAATCCTGAAGCATTACATCTGCTCTCTTTCCTCCTGTTACCACAAAAAATATTACGATAAGAACAAACACAATTAGTAAAAAAATTATTTTTTTCTTCCCCATTTATTACTCCTATACCAAAATCTATTTTTTCTGTGTTAGTTTCTTTTTCAAAGTTCTCAAAGTTCTGAAAGTTTTTTCTGCCAATTTATACAATTTATAAATAAGTGGCTTATAGGGCATATAAACTTCGCCAATAAATTCTGTAAATTCTGCGCCAAAACCCTTCTTAAAACGATACAATCCATATTGTGGATGGCTCTCGTCCACCACACCTGAAACACCACGAAAATCATACACTTCATGTCCATTTTGAATCGCTTCTTTAATCATCGTCCATTGAAGCAAATAATTTGGCATCAGATTTCGATAAGAATTTGAACTTGCTCCATATAAATACCATGTTTTTTTGCCATACATAATGGGAATAATTCCTGCAATTGGCTTGTCCTCATGATATGCCATCAACAATTTCATATGGTTTGGTGCTAAGCAATCATACATCTTTTCAAAATACGTCAAAGAACGAATAATAAAATCATCCCTTTTTCCCGTTTCCACCATGATATTATGAAAGTCTTTCAAATCCGCTTTTGTTCCTTCTTTTATTACAACCCCTTTTTTATTTGCCAAACGAATATTATAACGCGTTTTAGAATGAAAATTGCTAAATACTTCATCTTCTGTTTTTCCTTTAATATCAAGTTGAAAAACAAAACGCGGCTGAATTTCGTCCTTAAAATCTTTGCTATCATCTTTTATTTTATAACCAACATTTTCAGCAATTTCACGGAACTTTATATCAGACTTTAAAATATCAGGCTCGATACGAAGTACAAAAGCCTTGTATTTTTTGGCAAGTTCATTTGCACCTTCCGTCAAATCACGAATTACTTTTTCGTCATAAATATCACAAACAGGTCCTCTTGCGGAATACATCAAATTACCAAAAATTGGAATTTTACGTATCCATACACACAAACTACCTTTTATATTCCCCTCTTCGTCTTCTGATAAAATCACTTCTTTTATCCAATTGGTTTTGACTTCTCCCCACTCCAAAGATTGCTGAAAATTGCATCTTGGATTTTTTTCCAAAAATTCTTTATATTTTGTTTTATCTTGCTCAGTTAATAATCTCATATTTTTCCTTTCTTTACCTCTGTTCCTTCTTTTGTGTCTTTGACGATATATCCTTTTTCCATTAACATATCACGAAGTCTATCTGACTCCGCCCAATTTTTATTTTGACGTGCTTCATCTCTTTGTCTCACAAGCTCCAAAATCTCTTCTGGCAATTCCTCTTCTTTTGGCTCATAATACTCCAAATCAAACCCTAAAACTTGGTCAAACTTTACTAATAAATCCATCAATTGTTTTGACTTTTTCGGATATTTCACAACTTCCCAAACAACACTCATTGCAACTGGCATATTCAAGTCATCATTAATCGCTTCTAAAAAGCGGTTCTCAAAATCCTGTAAAATTTCGCTTTCCACCATTTCTGTGCCATTTTTATGTTTCAAAAATCCCTCACGAAGTCTTGAAAGAGCCACTTTACTACTATCCATAGTATCCCATGTAAAATTAATTTTATTTCGATAATTAGAAGTAAAATTAAACATTCTATACACAAGTGGTTCATAGCCTCTGTCAGCCAAGTCTTGCAAGGTATATAAATTGTTTAAACTTTTTGACATTTTTCCACCATCAATTGTCAAAAAGTCAACATGCATCCAAAACTTTGCTGGAATTTTTCCACAAAAACCTTGTGCTTGCGCAATCTCATTTTCATGATGAATAGGAATATGGTCAATGCCACCTGTATGAATATCAAACTGCTCACCTAAATATTGATAACTCATAGCTGAACACTCTAAATGCCAACCTGGGTAGCACTTTCCCCAAAAAGTATCCCATTTCATTAAATGATTTTCTGGCGCTTTAATCCACAGCGCAAAATCCGAAATATTCTTTTTCTCGCTATCAAATTCAACACGTGCACCAGCTTTTTGTTCTTCCACATTACGATTTGACAAAACTCCATACTTATCTAATTTTGAAGTATCAAAATAAATCGTGTTTTCTGTTTCATAGGTATAACCATTTTCTATAATTTTCTGCACATATTTTTCCATAATATCAATATGTTTTGTAGCACGAGCAATAATCTCTGGCTGGTCAATATTTAATTTATCAATATCTTTTAAGAAAACATCCATATAAAATTCAGCAATTTCAAATGGATCTTTTTTCTCCTTCTTTGCTGCTTTTAACATTTTATCTTCGCCCTCATCTGCGTCAGAAGTCAAATGCCCAACATCAGTTATATTCATAACATGTTTTAATGTATATCCATTGTATTTTAACGTTCTGCGAAGCGTATCCATAAAAAGATACGCACGCAAATTTCCAATATGAGCATAACCATAAACAGTTGGTCCACAAGAATACATTTTTACTTCTGATTGATCCATTGGCTTAAACTCTTCTATTTTTCTAGACAAAGTATTATAAATTTTCATACTCAATTCCCCTTTTGCTTTACAAAATTTCTCATGCTTTTATGTATTGCCTTCGGGTGTTGAAGGCTCAGTAGGTGAAGTCTCTGGAGTAGTTGTATTCGTTGGTGGCTCTGGTGTAGCCGTTGGCGGTGTTGTCGTATTTGTAGTTGTTTCTGGTGGTGGAGTTGGCTCAGGTGGTGGTGTAGTATTGGTTACTGTTGAGCTTGGTGGTGGTTCTGTTGTAGTATTAGTATTATTATTTGATGAATTTTCTGAAGAGCCACTTAAATCAACCACAGGTGTAGCAGGAACTGGTGTCTGTAATGGCGAAGCCGTATGTGGACACACTCCTGTTGGTGCACTACCAGAAGTACTAGCAGTATTAGAAGACCATGAAGCATTTCTTTCTTTTGGTGGAGTTCCATTATAATATCTCCATTCACCAAATGGGCAACCTTCACAACATAATAAATCTGTTTGTGTACATACCATAGCTTGTGTATGACCATCACAAGTCTCTGGTACAGAGTTTTCTGTAAACACTTCTGTATAAGTTCCTGAACAAGTACCTGCTGCTTTTAATCCTGATGCTTTACATACAGTTACTTCAACAATTCCTTCTGGTTTTACAAATTCTGCATTTGGCAAATTCTCATGAATTTTCTTCATAACTTCTGACCAAATTCGCCCAGCTGGATTTCCATTATTATATTTTACTTCTGCATTAGTTTCATAACCATACCAGCAAACTGCTGTATAATATGGTGTAAAACCACAAAGCCATCTGTCAAAATCATCATTCGTTGTACCTGTTTTAGCCGCCACATTCATTCCTTTAATCGCACAATATTTTGCTGTTCCACTACTTCCTACAACTGGTTCTGTTAAAATGCTTTTTTCAATATACGCATTTTGCTTACTCATTACAGTATTTATATTTTGCTTTGGTTCTATTTCAACATTATCTTGTTTATCTGTAACATATCGATAAAAAGTTGGTTGAATATAAGTTCCATCATTGGCAATGGTAGCATATGCACCAGCCATTTCAAGTGGTGTTACGCCTTTTCCAAGACCACCTAATGCAAGTGATAACCCTTCATCTCCTGACAATGGAAGTCCTACACTTTCACAAAAATCAATTGATTTGTCAACTCCAATATCAGATAATGCTTTTACATGCGGAACATTAGAAGAAATCTCAATCGCATGACGAATTGTCATTAAACCTTTAAAACCTATATATTGATTTTTAGGATTATACTTTCCTTTATCAAATGATGTTTGCGCATCATTATAAACAGTTGCAGCATTAATCGTTCCTGTCTCTAGTCCTGGTGCAATAACAGAAATTGGCTTCATAGAAGAACCTGTTGATTTACGTAGTTTAATTGGCATATTTAAATAACCAATTTTCGTAGTTGTTACTCTCTGTCCTTTTTCTCCAACAGCTGTTGCTGCTGCTACTACATTTCCAGTTGTATGATCAATAATAACCATGGTTGGAATGGAAGTCTGTCTTAATTTTGTTTTATCTTTTTTGGTAATAGTTGCCTCTGTATAATATTTATCTTGCTTAATTGTTTCTTCTAGCATCGCTTGCACAGCAGAATCCTGTGTTGTATAGATTTTCAATCCACCACTATATAAATATGTTTCTGACATGGATTGATTCCAACCCTTTACTTCCATAATACGTTCTAAAATTTGTTGTAATGCTGCTTCTACTGCATACGTAACTTCAATGGTTGGCGAAGTATCTCCGTTTTGGAACTGCAAACCATTGTCCACTTCTCCTATTGCTCCATCATACTGCTCCTGATTAATACAAGTAAGTTCTAACATTTTCTTTAAAACTGTTTTGGTTCTTTTTTTGATATTTTCCTGTTTTTTTTGTGTTTTTTCTGCATCTTCTGTATCCATAAAAGGATTATACGCATTTGGTGAATGATTAATTCCTGCCATAAAAGCGCATTCTGCAATACTCAAATCAGCTGGTTTTTTATTAAAATAATAAAGTGCTCCAAGTTCTACTCCGTTAATGTCATTTCCACCAATAAAAATTAAATTCAAATACAATTCTAAAATTTGGTCTTTTGACAAATATTGTTCAACCTGCATTGCTTTTGACATTTCTTTTACTTTTCTTACAACACCTGCTAAATCACTATCTTCTTTATCATTAGTAATATTCTTAACAAGCTGTTGTGTAATGGTACTTCCACCAAATGACGATTGTCCCGCATGAGTAATAAATGTAAGAGTTGCCGCAGCAGTTCTTTTAATATCTACACCCTGATGCGTATAAAATCTTTCGTCTTCAATCGCAACATAAGCTTTTGGCAAATATTCTCCCATTTCAGATAAAGAAATACATTTTCTTTTTGTCCCACCACTAAGTGTCGCAATCAAGTTTCCATCTTTATCATAAACTGTTGAATTTTCATAAGGAATGACTAAATCTTCCTTGCTAATGGTTAATTCATCTCCAAACATACCATAAAATACGCCAATTAGCACACCACTTCCTATAATCAAGGCTAATAATAAAATAATAATTAAAATTTTAATGACTTTTCCAGCTTTGGATTTTTTCTTTTTGTCTTTATTTTTTGTACTTTTGCTTGCTTTTTTACTTACTTTTTCTGAATCATATCTTTTGGTCTCATCATTTCTTTTTCCACTACTCATTTTATTCCTCGCTTTCTATTTTGCATTATATTACATTTACAAAAAAAGATAAAGTATAAAATGAAAATTTATACAAATTTTTCACCGTATTTTAATTGGATTTCCTCGTAAAAAATCCTGAATACTCATTTTTTTTGCATTTTCACCTTGTATTTCTAATACTGACAAAACGCCCAATTTCGTTTGCACAAATAAACCTTTTTTGCTATCTGCCAAAATAATAGTTCCATTTTCTTTCGTAGTTTCTACTACTTCTTTTGCTAAATCTACTTTCCAAAACTTCACTTTTTTTTGTCCTAACATACAATATGCGCCTAAAATTGGATTTAGTCCTCGAACCAAATTTTTTATGTCTTCTGCAGTTTGTTTTTCCCAATCAATTTTTGCCATATCTTTTGTAATCATTGGTGCAATCGAATATTTCTCTGCTTGTTTGGTATATGTTGCTGTTCCATTCTCAATTTGCTCGATAACTTCTAATAACAATTCGCTACTGATCTTTGCCAAACGGCTCCATAATTCTCCTGTGGTTTCATTTTCCAAAATCGGAACTTGTTTTTGCAAAATAATATCACCAGCATCCATTTTCTCATTCATTTTCATAATTGTTGTACCAGTTACTTTATCTCCATTTAAAATGGCCCATTGAATTGGTGCAGAACCTCTATATTTTGGAAGCAGCGATGGATGCACATTGATACAGCCATACTTTGGCATGTTTAAAATCGATTTTGGTAAAAACTTTCCATAAGACACAACCACAATCATATCTGGATTGGCTTCCATTATTTGCTGTTTAATCTCACTTAATTTTTCTGGCTGATATACTTTTAATTGCTTTTCCAAAGCAAACTGTTTTACTTCACAAGCTAGCATTTTCATACCTCTGCCTTTTGGTCTATCTGGTGGCGTAACAACAAACGCAATTTCATGACCTGCATCATATAATTTTTCCAAAGCTTCTTTTGCAAAATCAGGAGTTCCCATAAAAATAATTTTCATGATTTTTCTTTCCTTCTTTCTTCTTTTTGCTGTTCAGTGACCGTTTCCAAAGTTCCTTCTTCTACTTTCTGAATAAAAACTTCTCCATTCAAATGGTCAATCTCGTGTGATAAAGCCTGAGCTAGTAAATCCTTTCCTTCCACACGAACTTTTTTTCCATTAATATCCAAAGCTTCCACCACAATCGATTTAGGGCGTTTTACTTTGCCATATTGATTTGGAAAACTAAGACATCCTTCATCTACAATTTGTTCACCTTTTTGCTTTTTAATCACAGGATTAATCAAAATATATTGTGTATTTTCTTCATACAAATCAATCACAATAATTCGCTTTAAAATCCCAACCTGTGGACCTGCTAGTCCAACACCTTCATATTTGTGCATTGTATCCATCATATCTTCTGCCAAAAGTTTTATTTTATCATCAATCACTTCAATTTCTCTTGCCTTTTTCTTTAAAATTTCATCATCACCATATCTTAAATTTCGAATTGCCATTTTTCTTCTTCCTTTCTTTGATTTATAACATTTTACATCAAGTTATTCGGATTTACATCTACCACTATTGATGTATTTTTCATTTTTGTGATTTGTACATCTGTGATGCTATATTTTATCAAATCCAATATCTTTGCATTTACCTTACATTTTACAATCATACGCCAACGGTACTTATTTTGTATTTTATCAATTGGCGCTGGTACAGGTTTATATACCAATATATCTTCTATTTGTATAGATTTCATCTTATTATATACTATTCCGAGCAACCTTTTTAAGTTCAGAAATATTTGTTCCTTGAAATCTGATTAATATTATATCGCAAAATGGTGGATATTTCAACAACTTTCTCAAAGGAATTTCCGTCTTAACAAAATCTTCATAATTTTGACTTTGGCTATGAATAATCGCATAATGTTCTGGATTATAGGTTTGAATGATAACACGTCCTGCTTCCTCACGACCAGCGCGGCCTGCCACTTGTACCAAAGTCTGAAATGTTCGCTCTGGCGCCCTAAAATCTTCCAAATTCAAAATGCCATCTGCTGCTACAACACCCACTAGTGTTACATTGGGAAAATGATGCCCTTTTACTACCATTTGGGTTCCAATTAAAATATCCATCTTTTCATTTTTAAATTTATTCAAAATTTCTTCATGCGAATTTTTTTTTGTAACTGTATCATTATCCATGCGAATCGTGCTACAATTCGGAAAAAGGTTATGTACTTCTTCTTCCAATTTTTGCGTGCCTGTCCCAAAATATTTTACTTTTTCACTGCCACATTCTGAGCAGTTATGTGGTACATTTTCCTCTAAACCACAATAATGACATTTTAATTTATTTTCAAATTTATGATAAGTCAAACTAATATTGCAATTTTTGCATTTAAAAACATAGCCACAATCACGGCACATCAAAAACGTCGAATACCCTCTACGGTTCAAAAACAAAATCGTTTGTTTATGTTGCTCCAAATTTTGCTGCATTTCCTTTTGTAACTGAAAACTTAGCATTGATTTATTGCCAAGTGCCAATTCTTGCCTCAAATCAACTACTTCAATTTGTGGTAGCTTGGCTTCATTGGCTCTTTTTGTCAAACAATACAAATTGGATTTTTCTGTTTCTTTTGCCTCATAATAAGTCTCCAAATCTGGTGTCGCACTTCCTAAAACAAGTGGACAATTATTCTTTTTCGCCAAATAGCCTGCTAATTCTTTCGCATGATAACGTGGTGTTGTTTCCGACTTATATGAAGCATCGTGCTCTTCATCAATAATCATAATCCCCAAATTTTGAAGTGGCGCAAAAATAGCAGAACGAGCTCCAATCACAATTTTGACTTCTCCTTTTTGAATTTTTTGCCATTCGTCATAGCGCTCCCCAATGGAAAGTTTACTATGTAAAACCGCAATTTGTTCCCCAAAACGCGCCAAAAATCGATCCACCATTTGTGGCGTTAGTGATATTTCAGGAACTAATACAATAGCTGTTTTACCGCTTTTTTAGCACCTTATCAATCAATTGTAAATAAATTTCTGTTTTGCCGTGAACCTGTAATTCCAAAAATCAAATTTTTGGAATACTTACTAAACTCAATATCTTCTGCAATGGATCGAAAACAATCTTGTTGCTCATCTGTCAATTTTTTTGGTGTATCTTTTTCCACATTTTTATGCACAAATGGATTTCTCTCAATTGGTTTTTCCACAATTTCAATGATTTCATTCTTCTCCATTGTTTTCAAAACACTATGGCTCACATCTGCCAAAACTTCCAAATCTGAAATATAAATTCCATCATTTTCTAGCAAAAACTTGGCTGCTCGAATTTGTTTTTCACTTTTTATTTTTTTCGCTTCTATTAAAAAATCGATTTCGTCCTCGTCTTTTTTCAAAAATACAAAATTTCCCAATTTTTCTTTGGCTCTATTTTCCAATTTTTTTCCACCAGTACCCGGTGGCAACATTAATTTGATACAATCTGAAATATTGCAAAAATACTTTCTAGCCATCAATTTTGCCAAAACAATATTCTCTTCTGTCAAACTTTCTTTTTTATGAATCTGACTAATCTCTTTTACCGCGTATTTAGAAGCTTCTTTCAATGCAATCACAAATCCGTCTTCTAATTTAGAACCTCTGCCAAATGGCACCAAAACACGAGTACCAATTTTGGTTTCATTTTCAAAATCTTTTGGCACAATATAATCAAATATACGATTAAGCGCTTTAGCATTGCTATTAATAATGATTTCTGCAAACATATTTCTTCCTTTATTTCTTATTTTTAAAAAGGGACTGTAAAAAAACTCTATCTTCTCAAAAAAGAGCGAGCGAAATTTTAGGAACTTCCTAAAATTCCTCACGCAGTATATTGAGTTTTTTTACAACCCCTTTAGCTTATTGACTTAAGCCAGTTTTGGTATTCTTTTATAATCTCATCTTTTACTTCTTCTGGTGTTTTATCCGTTGTGTCAATCACTAAATCGTAATTCGCAAAATCTTCTTTATGTACACCATAAAGTTCAAAATATCTTTCATTTTCCATTTTAAAGCGACGCATAATATCTTCTTTTTGCTCCTGAATTGTTGAAAATTTCTCAGTTGCTTTACGTGCTTCATCATAAAAAGCCCTTTTGGCAGCTTCGTCAATATCCACTACCAAATACACTTTAAATGACTCTGGAACCGCATACCAACCAAGCCTTGCATCAATAATAAAATAATCATGTGATTTTGCATATTCTGCTGCACTTTTTTCGATTTGTCTATCAATTTCTGGATGATCTTTCAAATATTCATTAAAACTCGTTATATCTAGACCTTTCTCTTTTGCTAATTTTCTAACATATTCTCCATTTCGATAAACTGTATAATTTAACTCTTCACATAACAACTTAGAAACTGCACCTTTTCCAGATGCCAATTCTCCTGCTAATGAAATGATATTTTTCTTTTCCATATTTTTTCTCACTTTTATTTATTCTTCATTTTCTTCATTATTTTCTTCTGCTTCTTCTCCATTAATGCGATAAACTTTGTCTTCGTAAATCTCGTCAACTGCAAGTGATACTGGAGACTTATCCTCCATTGTTGTCATTGGCATTTCTCCTTCTGCAATTTGTCTTGCCCTTTTGGCTGTCATAATCACAAGTGAATAATGATTATCCACCTTTTTCAATAAATCTGTAACTGCTGGTTTTACTAGCATTTTAACATTCCCCCTTTTCTTTTTCTAAATCATTTTGATTATTGTTCAATCTACCTGCAATCGTTTCAGGTTGCACAGCAGACAAAATAACATGTCCTGAATCCATCATAATAACAGCTCTTGTACGCCTTCCAAAAGTAGCATCAATTGCTTTTTTCTCATCCTTTGCTTCTTGCACAATTCTTTTGAGTGGTGCAGACTCTGGACTTACAATTGAGATAATTCTATCACTTGATACCATATTTCCAAATCCAATATTAATTAGTTGCATCTTTTAAAACCCTTTCTCTTATTCTATATTTTGAACTTGTTCTCTTATGTTTTCGATTTCATTTTTTAAGTCAATCACACAGTTTGTAATTTCCAAACAATTCGCCTTTGAGCCAATTGTGTTGACTTCTCGGTTCATTTCTTGGATTAAAAAATCAAATTTTTTCCCAATTGGCGACACACTTGTTGTAAACTGTTGAAATTGTTTTATGTGACTTTTTAATCTTGTGAGTTCTTCTTCAATCGAACATTTATCTGAAAAAATTACAATTTCTACTGCTAAACGGTTCTCGTCTACCACTTTTTCCTCTAGTAACTCTTTCATTCTTGTTTCCAATTTTTGTTTATATTCTTGTACTAAACTTCCCGCATACTGTTCAATTTCCTGTACTTTTTGCTCCACTATTTGAATTCTCTTTTGCATATCTTGCATCAATTCGGCTCCCTCTTGCTGTCTCATTTCCACAAAATTTTCAAGCGCTTCCTCTACCGCTATCATTAATTCTTTGGCAAATAATTCTTCGTTTTCATCCTCTTCTAATTTCAAAATTTCTGGCAATTTCGCAACATCCATCAGATTAATATCATATTTCAAACCAGTTTCCTTTGCCAATTCTTGCAAGCCTTTTACATATTCTTTGGCAAGTTCTGTATTAAAATGAATACGGTTTCCTCTACTGCTATTATTTTCAAATGTAATAAAAACATCCATTTTGCCTCGTGAAATATATTCTACTATTTTCTTTCGAATTTTATCTTCAAAACAACTTAAAAATCTAGGCATACGAATGGAAATATCACTATATTTATGATTGACAGATTTTATCTCACAAGTATAATTTCTGCCATCTTTCTCGTATTTTCCACGCCCAAATCCTGTCATACTTTTTATCATTTTTATTCCTCTTCTCGTACAATTTCTTTTACATCGCTTAAATTATTTTGATAATTTTCTTCTGTTCTTACATAGTCAATCATAGATTTTATAATATAATACATCGCACAAAAAAATGGTGTTAATGCAAAAATTTGCGCCACTCCTTTGTTTAAATTTTTGAAAATCTGTGGCATATAAAGCATAATAATACTAAATACTAGCAGTTCTATTCCCACAATACCTAAAGCCCCATTTTCTCTTCGATACGCCATTTCAAACACACATATCGTTACCAAAATAAAAGCTATCGCAAATCCTTTTAATACCATGCTTGAAATTGCTTCTGGCACCGCTATATATACGCCATCTGCTATGCAAAAATACAGCATAATCATAATAGCAAGCCACATATTCCAAAGTATTTTTTTATCTAATTCATCTTTAACCGCTTGTGTCATTTTTCTTTTTTGTGTAATTTCTTCTACCATTTTAGTTGCCTTTTGTACCGTTTTTTTCAAAATTCATCCTCCAATTCATACATCACAATCGAAGCTACTGCCAAAGCTACCGTTTCTGTTCTTAAAATTCGCCTGCCAAGACTCACTACTTCTGCTCCAGCATTCTTTAGTAGCACGACTTCCTCTTTTGCAATTCCACCTTCTGGTCCAATTACGACTGCAATTTTGAAATTTTCTCTTGTTCCTTTTATTTTCAGTAATTCATTTTTAAGCGTATTTTCTTTTTCTTCCTCATAGGCTAGCAATATTATATCATACTCTTGCACCAAATCACAAATATTTTTTACCTCTATGACCTCTTTTATTTCTGGAATAAAATCACGCCCACTTTGTTTTGCTGCTACTTCTGCAATTTTTTGCCAGCGTTGAATTTTTTTGGCCTCATCTTTTCCAAAAAGTTTCACAATACTTCTTTGAAATGCCACAGGAATTATCTTCGATACACCAAGCTCTGTTCCTTTTTGGATAATCAGTTCCATTTTATCTGCTTTAGGAAGACCTTGAAAAATGTGTAGTTCAACATTTCCTTCTGAAAGAGATTTCATTTTTTTTACGATTTTAGTTTGCACAAATTCCTTGTTTATTTCCTCAATTTCACAAATAAAATTCTCCATTGTTTCTTGATTACAAACTTGAATTTCGTCCTCTACTTTTAATCTTAGTACATTTTTAATATGATTAACATCTGTTCCAATAATTCTGATTTTTTCTTCTTCTCTGTTTTCATTTTTTATAAAAAATTTACTCATTTTATTTTTTCCCATTGTTAATAAGAATACTGCAATTGTATTCTTAAAATAATTATACCATATTTTTGCAAAAAAAGAAAGAGATTTTGGAAAAAATTTACAACTTTTTTAGACAAAACCCCAAATAATCCGAGCTCACAAGTGAAAAATAAATGCCCTGTCTTTCTCCTTCAAAAGCCTCTTTGTGGGAATTTCCATGCAAATGTCCATAATAACACTTTGTGATGTGATTATTTTGCATCGTTTTTACAAAATCAATTTCTTCTGGTACACTTTCTTTAAAAAACGGCGGATAATGCAAAAAACATAGCATTTCTTTATCCTCTCCAAATTGTTCAATTCCTATGTTTATTGATAACTTCAAACGCTCATTTTCACGCTTTAATATTTTATAGCCATTTTCCGTTTTCCAATTCAAAGTCGTCCAACCTCGTGTTCCAACAATCATTTTATCTTCCACCAAATAACTATTATTTTGCAAAAAATAAATTTTCTCAAAGCCATTTTCCTGCAAATATTTTTCCATTTTCGTGATTGTATTCCACCAATAATCATGGTTCCCTTTTGACAAAATTTTTGTTCCTGGCAAAGCATTCAAAAATACAAAATCTTGATACACTTCCTCAAATGTCATGCCCCAAGAAAAATCACCTAGTAAAATGACAGTATCTTGAGGTTTCACATTTTCCAACCAATTTTCTTTAATTTTTTCACTATGATTTCCCCAACCAAATTTATCCATCGGTTTGTCTGTCCCAAACGACAGATGCAAATCTCCCATTACAAAAATTGCCATTTTATTCTCCTAATTTCAAATTTGGTACAGCATTCAAATGCAAATCTGCTCGTTTTCCTGCCATGTAATCATAATACCCTTGTGCTGCAATCATAGCTGCATTATCTGTACACAAAATTGGTTCTGGATAATAAATTTTTACTTTTTGTCTTTCAGCCAATTTGTCAAATTCACCTCTTATGTATGAATTTCTAGAAACACCACCTGCTAGCACCACTTTATCAAAATGATATTGCCCAATTGCCTTTTCGACATTAACCATTAACATTCTTGTTACTGCACTTTGAAAACTAGCACACAAATCCGCTTTATCTATATCAGGGATTTTATGGTGTAAATTAATCACTGATGTTTTAATGCCACTAAAACTAAAATCCAAACCTTCCAAATGCGTAAGTGGAAGTGTTATATTCGCATTTCCTGTTTTGGCCATTTGGTCAATTTTAGGTCCGCCTGGATAACCAAGCCCCACAACTCGTGCTACTTTATCAAAAGCCTCTCCGATTGCATCGTCTCTCGTTTTTCCTAAAATTTCATATTCCTGTGTACTTTTAACATTTACCAAATGCGTATGTCCACCCGAAATAATCAAACATAAAAATGGTGGTTCCAATTCTGGATAGGTCAAAAAATTAGCTGCAATATGCCCTGCAATATGATTTACCGCAATGAGTGGCTTGTTTGTTGCAAAACTTAAACCCTTTGCATAAGAAACACCTACTAACAATGCTCCAACTAGTCCTGGTCCTTGTGTAACCGCAATTGCATCTATTTGTTCTAACGTTTTTCCAGCTTCTTTTAATGCTTGTTTCATGATTTGATTGATTACTTCTGTATGACATCTAGAGGCAATTTCTGGCACAACCCCACCATATTCTTCATGAATTTTTATCTGTGAACGAATGACATTTGACAGAAGCTCTCTTCCATTTTTTACCACTGCAACTGAAGTCTCATCACAACTTGATTCAATTCCTAAAATATATTTATCTTCCATTTTTTATTTCCCCTATTCTTTATAAAAAAGCGTGAAAAATTTTGCTCATATATACATTTCTATTTTTATAGAAAAAGACTAAAAATTGCACCTACACCGCTAAACAACATATTAGATATAAATGTTATAATTGGTGATACAATTTTTCCTAGCAATCCTAAAAACCATAATAACATAAAAATAAATTGCAACAAATTAGCATTTGCATCTAACCATTGAATTGCGTTATAAGGCAGAAATCTGCGGAAAATTTTCTCACCATCTAATGGTGGAAGTGGAATTAAATTAAATACTCCCAAACCAATGTTAATCGCAATTGTGTAAATGACGATACTTAGCAAAATAATGCTAATTTGGGTATCTGGTGCATAGGTTAAAAGTAAATAATAAATAACTGTAAAAATAATCGCTAATATAAAGTTCATCGCAGGTCCAGCAAGCGATACTAACATTTCGCAGGTTAAACGCGATTTGTTGCTTGTAAAATTATTAGGATTAATTTCGACTGGTCGACCCCAACCAATATGCACGAAGAAAAGTAATACTAAACCAATTGGATCAATATGTGCAACTGGATTTAATGTTAAACGCCCTTGTGAGCGTGGTGTGTAGTCACCTAATTTATCTGCCATCCATGCATGTGCATATTCATGAAATGACATAGCAATTACAACAGCTGGAAGTGTTAATACAATTTCAAACAAAAAACCTGTTCCTGCATTTAATAAATAGGCTGCTGCTATCACACCTAAAATAATATATAACGTTCTTTTATCAAATCCATTTCCAAAATAGAACATAAATTTCCCCTTTCTAACTTTTTATTACTTTTCTTGCATCTGACGATTAATTTCTTCTTCGCTTTCTCGCATTGCCAAAATGGTTTTCTCAAACAATTCTTCTAATTCCCAACCAAGCATTTGCGCACCTTTTTGAATAATCTCTCGTGAACATCCACTCGCAAATTTCTTGTCTTTAAATTTCTTTTTCAAACTTGAAACTTCCATATCTTGCACACTTTTAGAAGGTCGCATTTTTGCTGCTGCCCAAATTAAACCTGTAAGCTCATCTGTTGCAAACAATATTTTTTCCATAATATGCTCTGGTTCAATATCTGAACAAATACCATATCCATGACTACAAATCGAATGAATGATACCATCACTCACATTTTCTTCTTTTAACAATTCAATGCACTTTTTGCAATGTTCCTCTGGATATATTTCAAAATCCACATCATGCAAAAGTCCAATATTTCCCCAATATTCCTCATTTTCTTTTTGCTCTTTAGCAAAATATTTCATTACGCCTTCAACTGTCAAAGCATGCCTAATATGAAATTCTTCTTTGTTATATTTTTTTAGAATTTCTAATGCTTTTTCCCTTGTTATCCCTTCTGTAGTATCACAAGATTTTTCAAGTATTACGACTTCCTTAGTTGCTTGTTTTGGCATAACCTTCTCTGATTTCAATGGCTTCATCGTTGGAAATAGCAAAACATCTCGAATGGATACTGAATCTGTAAACAGCATAACCATTCTGTCAATTCCAATTCCCAAACCGCCTGTTGGTGGCATTCCATATTCTAGCGCTCGCACAAAATCATCATCCATCATGTTTGCTTCGTCGTCTCCTGCTTCACGCTGTTTTATTTGGTTCAAAAATCTCTGATATTGGTCAATTGGATCATTTAATTCGGAATAGCCATTTCCATATTCACCGCTATCTATAAAAAATTCAAATCTTTCTGTTAATCTGCCATCTGATGGCTTCTTTTTCGCAAGTGGAGAAACTTCAATTGGATATTCACAAATAAAGGTCGGTTGAATTAATGTTTCTTCAACAAATTCTTCAAAAAATTCACTAATCACATATCCTCTTGTTTGCTTACTCTCTTCTATTTCAACACCTTTTTCTTTGGCAATTTTAAGTGCTTCTTCGTCTGTTTGAATAGTGTTAAAATCAATTCCAGTCACTTCTTTAATCGCGTCAATCATGGTAATTCTCTTCCAAGGCGCTCCTAAATCAATTTCTTTCCCTTGGTACGTAATCTTTGTTTTACCCAATAATTTCTCAGCAATTGAACGAAACATCTCTTCTACCAAATCCATAATTTCGTTATAGTCTTGATAAGCAGCATAAGATTCCATAGAAGTAAACTCTGGATTATGACGAATGTCAATTCCTTCATTTCTGAAATTTTTTCCAATTTCATAAACACGGTCAAATCCACCTACAATCAATCTCTTCAAATATAACTCTGGTGCAATTCTTAAGTACATATCAAGTCCCAAAGCATTGTGATAAGTCTCAAATGGTCTTGCTGTTGCACCACCTGCAATTGTACTTAAAGAAGGTGTTTCCACTTCCATGTAATTTTTGTTATCGTAAAAATTTCTAATTTCCTTGATAATTTTGCTTCTCATTTCAAATGTATTTTTTACTTCTGGATTGACAATTAAATCTACATATCTCTGACGATAACGCAAATCTGTATCTTTCAAACCATGGAACTTTTCTGGTAAATCTCTAAGAGACTTTGAAAGCAACTTAACTTCTTTGGCATGAATGGAAATCTCTTCTGTTTTTGTCTTAAAGACAAACCCTTTAATACCAATAATATCACCAATATCATATGTTTTAAATGCTTTATAACTTTCTTCGCCTAAATCATTAACACTGACATAACTTTGAACAGTTCCTGTGCTATCTTGAATGGTACAAAAAGAAGCTTTTCCCATTATTCTTTTCGCCATAATTCTACCAGCTACTGAAACATCTTTATTTTCATAATTATCATAATTTTCTTTAACTTGACTACTAAATTCCGTTCTATCATATTTTGTTATTTGAAAAGGATCCTTTCCATCTTCTTGTAATTCCTTTAATTTATCTTTTCTTACCTGCATTAACTTATTTAGCTCTAGTTCTTCATTTTGCTCATCCATTATTCATCATCCTCTCTTTTCTAATATTTTCTATTATATACCAAAATATTGCAATTGTAAACAGATTTTCAAGAAAAAAGAGAAGTCTCTTGTTAGTTTAAGACTTCTCTTTTCAAACGATTAATGGTTAGCTGCTTGCTGTTTTCTAGCTTTTCTACAATTTGGGCATCGAACTGGCTTGTTATCAAAACCTTTTTCCGCATAAAATGCTTGCTCACCAGCTGAAAAAACAAATTCTGCGCCACAATCTTTGCATGTTAAAACCATATCTGTATATTCATTATTTTCCATATCTTCCAACCTCCTTTTCAGATTTGAATTAAAACTTTTAACATAAACCAATCTAAAAAGAACGATTATATCAAAACAAAATTCATCTTTGTTCAATGAAGAACGAATTTATTATAACACATAAAAATAAAAAATTCAAGAAAAATTTTATATTTTATCTATTTTTCATTTTACACTTGACATTTAAAATAAAGCTTGCTATAATCGTTTTACTTTTCTTGTGCAATTCGCACAAAATTTCCATATCAAATAAAAAATTATTGTAAGGAGTTTTTATGAAAAAAAGTATTTTATCAATTTCTTTTCTGTTTATTTTAGTCTTTTTTGTAAGTTGCATTGCTACTTTTGTAGTCAATTCCACTGCTTACTTCACAACTTCGCCAACTGATTACTATTTCTCAAATGAAAATTACTTTTGGCCATTACCAAATAATTACACAATTTCTTCTCCTTTTGGGCTACGCATATCACCCACAACTGGTGCATCTATTTATCATTCTGGCATTGATATTCCTGCACCTGAAGAAACCCATATCTACTCTGCTTGCTCTGGTACTGTCACTTTTTTAGATTTTGAACGGAGCAAATGGCTATACTTTAAAAATCACAAATGGAAGTATTATTTTTTCCTATTCTCACATTTCACCAAATTTTATTGTTGAAATTGGACACTTAGTAACTAAAGGTCAAATCATTGCTTATGTCGGCCCAAAATATTTAGATGATGCCTCACAAAATTCATATTTTGACTATTCAGAAGGACGCCTTACAAATGGTGCAACAACTGGTCCTCATTTACATTTTAGCACAAAAATCGATGGCATTCCCATCGATCCTGTTACTTTATTTAGTTCTTATCAAATGTAAACTACATATCATCCTCAAAATTTCCCCAATCAAGTTCAATCATATTTTTGCAATCTGGACACTTTATTTCTTTTTTTGTATTATCAAATTCAATAAAAAAGTTCGTATTGCAATAGGGACACTTAATTGGTTCTAAATCAGTATCTTCATTTACCTGGTTCACTTCTACTTCTTGAAAAATTTCATTATCCAAACGTTGTACTTGGACCTCTAGCCCATCAATTCTATGTTCACATATAGCCATTTTTTGCTTATACAAATTTTCTATTTCTCCTATCTCCTCTAAATAGCCCATTGTTAATTCCGTAATTTGCGATTTAGCATAAGTTAAATCTTTCTCATGTTTCATATTTTCATCTAAATTTTTGATTAATTCCTTAAACTTATTTT